>NZ_RZSF01000149.1:0-15920 GCF_004023325.1 Mesorhizobium sp. M1A.F.Ca.ET.072.01.1.1
GTGTAGGGGCCAGACGGATCGTAGACCGTCACCAGCGGCTCGCCGGCAGTCGGGTGGACCGCGATCTCGCGCATCGGCACCCTGATCTGCGGATGGAGGACGCCGGGTTTGTGGATCTTCCGCGAAGCCGGCAGCGGCCCGGTCGATACGGTCGGGGTCAAGGCATTCATTTGAGGCTCCTTTGCTCAACTGCATTGGAGACCCAGTTCTGTGCCGGAAGGATGAAAAGACGCTTTTGGTCGACCTGCTTGAGACAGGTCTTCGGGCATGAACGCCCGCAAAGCGCTTGCACCGTCCCTACGCCAGTATGAACTGGATCAGGTTCAACGGGTCACTGCGCCGCAAAAGCCAGCAGTATCTCAGCCCCTTGCCGGGACTCCCCTGGTGAATGCTTTCGAATTGACCGGGCCGGCGCCGCTTTGTCAAGCGGCTTTGGGCAGCGGGCAGGCCGCAGCAAGCCGGATCGGAATCGACCGTCGTCTTGCTCGTCACCAGCAATCGCCCGAGCGCGCCGGCCGGACGTTGACCAAGGTGCTCAATTCAGGCGCAATCCGTCGCCCATATCACCTTGCATCCTGACGCGACAGTGTACGCCGACGAAGCGACGCATTGGGATGCGCTTCACCCCCGTTTCCTGACCAAGCGCATCAACCATCAACAACGCCTATTCCGACGACGGCGCTTGCACCAATTAGGCCGAAACCTTCTTCTCCCGCCTGCGCCGCGCTGAGATCGGCACCCAATCGTCAAGTTAGCGGTCGCTATCTTCATACCTACGCAGCAGAGATGGCATGGCGTGAGGACAACCGCCGTGTAAGCAATGGCGAGCGGCATCTCGCCGTCGCCAACGCCTCACTTCAGCCGAGTGTGGGCTGGAGATTGGCAACGAAACGTGGACAAAATTCAATCGCTTTTCGCATCGATAATCGTCTAAACGGCAACCAAATGACGGCTGACGCATTTTAAATGCGTCTAAATGCACGTTGCATATTTGCCGAAAATTGACAAATATGTGCGTTGCTTGTATGGCGCCGCCACGACAGACGGCCCAAGCCAGGGACACGACCGGGAGAACGATGATGCCAGAGAGAGGCTTGCCGAAGAGCGCTGAACGGTGCGCCCTTCCGCGCGACATTTCCAGATTTAAAAAGCTGTACGAAAATGGTCGCGCCGTTATCAAATCGGATCCTGACAAAACCCTCGGGTATGTGTCTACCGTGGAATTGGTAAACGAGACGGTGAAAACCGCCGCATAACCCCGTTTTTTTATTTCCTTTTAGAGGGCGAAGGTTTACCAACCTTCGCCCTCTTGCTTTGGGGCTTGGAGTTCTCGTCTGTATGATTCCGTTCGATGAAAAGAAGTTGGATGACTGGCTCGCCGACTACGAATCTTTCAACTACGCGTTCCGTGAGTTCTGTTACGCCAATTTCAAAGTGCATGGACTCGAAGCCCAATTCATTCCGAACGTCACAAAGCAGATTCACGCTCAGTGGGTGGCCGACAACCAGCAATGGCTTTCAGAGGAAACCTCTGAAAAAACGACGCGGCTGTCTCACGTGAAAATTTGTGCCCTGCTACTTTTTAATCTGAATTCAGAGCCCTTCTTGGGCAATTTCTTCGACCACGAATATAATGAGGACGTGCCGTACGAATTCAAAGGAAGCGAGGAGCAGAAAGCCACCGCTAGGCAGGACCTAATCGACGGAAGGGAATCTATCCTTGCGCTCGATTTTTGCCTGCTAATTATTAATTGGTTCGAAAAGAATCGTACGGATCGAGCCATCCCATACCGCCAACCGATGACGGCCGACATGCGCCACGATTTGCTCAATTACCTACTGGGCGTTGCCGTCGACCGAAAGGCGCTCTATTTGATATTGAAGGCTATGTATTTGCGACCGAACAGGGGCGGCGCAGCCAATTAAAGGGCGTCATTCTTCGGCGACGGTCCCAATTCTTCGGCGACCGCACTTTGGTCGCTAATCTTCGCCTCGATGACGCGCAGGGCGATTTCCCGGTTGGTTCCTTGCGGTCCGACTTGCGCCATGAGGCGGCAGCTCCGGCCGCTTGAAGAGTCCTTGCCCTTGGGCTTGAATTCGCGCGGATCGCCACGATAGCCGAACAGGAATAGCACTGCGTCACCGTGGGCGATCTGGGCCGATTGCTTCGGCCTTGACTTTGCCAGATGTGAGAGCTGCACCCGCCAGTTCGGCACGCTTTGCTACCAGTGCGGATATGACGTGCGGCTCACCCATACCGCAAGACGTCAACGCTATTCGTTGACGCGATTCTTTTTAGGTGTGAGCTAAATAATGCCGGAAGATTGTCAAATCACCGGACTGAAAGTTCGATTCTTGCGATGATCACACCTTCAATCGGCACCAAAGGTTTGCGCGTAGATCGCCTCGATCCGCTCTGCCTCGTCATTCGTCAGCGCGGCGAATTCCTTTTCGCGGGCGCGGTTCGATAGCTTGCCGCCATTCTGGTGGAGGAAACGAAAGAGCAGATCGATCAGCCGCTCGGGCATGTCGATAAAGGCATCCACCTGTTGCCGGAACTGATCGTAGCGCTGCAGAAACGCGGTTTCGTTTGGAAGATCCCATTCGATGGTTCGCTGAACGCAAGCATAGAGGAATTCGGCGTGCGGGGTTGCGTCAAAGAAGCCGTAGAAATCCCCGGTGTCATTCAGTACCCGAACGTTGAATTGCGGCGTCGCTTCCCAGTGGACCAATGGCAGAAGGCGCCGGGAATAGCTCTCGAGCACGCGCCTGTACTCGTCGATCTGGTCCAGGATCACGGCCGAGACGGGAAACACAACTCCGGGCGGATTGAATCCGTGCGTGGCAAGGATGTGATGGATTAGATAGCGGTGAATACGGCCGTTTCCGTCCTCGAATGGGTGGATATAGACAAAGCCGAAGGCCAGGATAGCGGCGGCGATGACTGCATCAAGGTTTTGCGCGGGGCCTTGATCGAAGGCCACCATCCCATCAATCAGCCGTGGCAGGTCCTCAGGCCGAGCGCTGATGTGAACGGGCAGGGGTATGCGATTCTCCCTGTCATGCTCACCGACGAAGCCTCCCTCCTTTCGAAAGCCAAGTCTCACGAAACGGGCATCGCCGAAGACAATTCTTTGCAGGCGAAACAGCTCATCGCGATCGATCGGTTGCCGGCCAGCTTCGGCGATAGCGCGGCCCCAGCGTTGGATGCGATCTTCCGGCGGGCGCTCGCCCTCGATCGCGTAGCTTGATCGGGAGTCTTTGAGCAAAAGAAAGGCAGCGGTCCGAGCAAGGAGGTCGCGCGGCACGTCCGCTACGATTGCCTCCGCGCGTCGCGGCAGCTCAAGGCCGATGAATTTTTCGAGCGTCTTGGTGCGGAACACCAAAGGGCAGAACTCAGGCGTACCGGGGAGGTTGTCCTTTATGCGGTAGCGCGAGACGGTCTTCTCGGGTCCGGACCACTGCAGCTCGGGATCGACGACCGGAACATAGCGTCCGGCATCAGCATCGGGTAGATCGAGACGCGCGCCCGTCAGCCATTCATATAGAAACCAGATGCGGCGGGCATAACTGCCGCTCGGGCTTTCACGGACCAGCCCCTCGATCGGAGCGGGACCGGTCACTTGGAAGAGCCGCTTGAGGACGGCTAGGTCGAGCCCTTCGTACTTGAGCGCGAAGGTTAGGTGGCCTTCGAGGGTTGGATGCGGAGCATGGCGGGGCGTCATGATCCGCCAGCCATTCCGTTCGGTAACGCGATGATGCTGGCCGGTGGCAGACAACGTTCGCGGCAATGGCACAGCGAGACCATAGGCTTCGATCAGGGCGCTATAGCCGGCCGGGGTCGCCGTCTCGGGAAGGCGGAGTTCCTGAAAAACGATAACAGGCCCTGAAAATTGGTTCTGCTGCACCGCCGCCATGAAATTTGGGCTCTCCTCTCGAATTCTCAAATTCGGCCGAGGCCTATGAAAAATGAACCTAATCCCTGAAAATTGATACTGCAAGCCAGACTTTGTCGAAAACGGGTTCTAAAACGTTGCTGAGATCTGCGTGTTTCGCCCGGGTCGCTGGCCAAGGAATGGAGCCTTTCGTTTGCCGACATCGAATTCATGAACGCCAAGCCGGTCGGTTAGAGGCTCGGACTGACGGTGCAGCTGAAGTTTTTCGCGCCTTCGAGTATTTCGCCACCGCGGCGGCTGAGGTTCCCGGTGAAGCGGTTTCCTACCTGGCTGACCAGCTTGGCGTCGGCGAGACTGATTTTGACGGTTACGATTTTTCAGGGCGCTCGGGACGTCACCATTGCGCGGAAATACTGCGTCACCTGGGTTGTCGGCGCATCTCGGTCGGGTCGGCCCGCAGGTAGATTTCCGTGTTTTGGAGGCTTGCGTGTCCGAGCCAGAGCGAGACCTTACGGACATCCCGGTCGCCTGCAGCGTGTGCATGGCACAGGTGTGGTCTCCTATATCGATCAAGACATAGGAGACACAGCGCCGCCATGGAGTTGCTACAGGCGGGCGTCGATTGCTCTGTCATTGCCCTGTGGCTGGGCCATGAGGCGATGGAAAAGACGATGAACTATCTTGAACTGAAGAAATCCGCCCTCGCAAAGCTAAGGCCGTACGAACGCGTCAAGGCCGAGCGATTTCGACCAAACGACCGGCTTCTGGAATTCCTGAATGCCCTTTGAGATGAGGACTAAGCCGAGTGTCAACCACCAGCTCCCGGCCGGACTGGCCGGGAGCGCGCGCGGATCGTCCCCATCAGAAGAGGCGCTCGGCATAGTTCGACGGTCGGCATAAACCTGCAAACTTAATGCCGTCAATCCTTAACAGATCTGACCAGCACGCTTACTGCCATCGTCAAGGGCCACAAGCAGAGCCGGGTCGATGAGCTGCTGCCTGGCCTGAGTACCGCGTGCACAATCGCAGTTGGGCCGAAGCCGACCAATGCTCGTTCAGAGCATCATAGCTTGACCAGTTGCTTGCCGAAGTTCTCTCCCTTCAACATCCGAACGAAAGCGTGGGGCACGGTCTCGATCCCTTCCGCAACATCTTCCCGTGTCTGAAGCAGTCCCTGTTTGTACCATGACAGCAGATCGGCAATCGCGATCTCGTATTCTCCCTCGTGGTCGTCGAGCAGGAACCCTTCTATCCGCGCACGGGTGATCAGCGTCCTTCGGAGATGCCTGAGACCGATATCGGGCTGGTCAAACCTGTCGGCCAAGGCAATAGTCCCGACCACCACCACCCTGCCAAAGGTGTTGAGGTTTAACATGGCTGCGTCGTGAATCGGCCCGGCAGTGTTGTCGATAAAGACATCGACGCCGCTAGGGCATGCGGTTGCGACATCTGCCACGAGATCACCCGAGCTTCGATGATTGACCCCGGCCCGATATCCAAGCTCCCTGCACCATTCCAGTTTCTCGTCTGAGCCCGCAACAGCGACTGGGTCGAACCCTTTGATCCGCGCGATCTGTCCCGCAATCTGCCCCACAGCTCCTGAAGCGGCCGAGATCAACACTGTTTCTCCAACCTTCGGTGCTGCGGTTTTGAGGAGGGCAAAATAGGCGGTGAGACCGGGCATGCCGAGATAGCTCAGCGCGGACTGAATCGGAGCGTCGGTACTCATCACTGACTTCGCTGACGCGGCCGGGATAACGCTAAACGGCTGCCAACCGAAATGATCGCTCATCACGACGTCGCCTGGTTTGAAGTCTGGGGACTCAGACGTAATTACCTGGCCAATTCCTCCGCCGCACATCAGATCGCCAATTCTAAAACCAGCAGCGTAATTCTTCGCGGGGCTGATCCGACCGCGCATATAGGGGTCGACGGAGAGCCACAAAGTTTTCACCAACAGTTCACCATCCGCAGCCCCGGGAATTGGACGGTCCTCCAGGTCCCAGTTCTCAACCGAAGGCATTGCGGAAGGGTAGCTGCGAAGGATCCAGCTAGGATTCGTCGACATGTGATCTCCTCAAATAGAGCGTTCGCCGCATTGATGCATGAAACCGATTTCCGTGTTAATTGTCGTAGATTGAAAGATATTGTTTTGAATTTCGGAAGAATGCCGCATGGATATGATCGAGGCCATGAAGGTGGTCGTGGCAGTGGCCAGGCACAACAGCTTCTCTTCCGCGAGCCGCGATTTACACCTTTCCGCTGCCTCGGTAAGCCGCATTGTGGCCGACTTGGAGACCGATCTCGGTGTGCGTCTGTTCAACCGCACTACCAGGCAGATCAATCTGACGGATGCCGGGATGGAGTTCGTGCAAAAGAGCACCGCCCTCCTGGAGGAGCTTGATCTGATGCGGAGCGCGGTACACGAACGCCACGAAGCCCCTCGTGGCCAGCTCCATGTCTCCTGCGTAACGGCCTTTGGCAATGAGTGCCTGGCACCAGCGGTTCCCGAGTTCGTGAGACGGTTCCCGCAGCTCGATGTCTCAATCGACCTTGGCAATCGGTTGGTCGATCTCATCGGCGAGCACTTCGATGTCGCCATCCGGGTGGGGCCGTTGAACGATTCATCCCTGATTGCGCAGAGGATTTTCACGCAGAGGATCGTGTTCGTCGCGGCACCCCAGTTTTGCGAGCAATATGGGATACCCAGGACCTTGGATGAGATCAGAGCTTGCCCATCCGTGACTCAGGTCAGCGGGGAATGGGGGCGCGTTCATAGGTTTTCGCATCAAGGAAAGGTCATTGACTTCGAAGTGCCGCAGCATCTGACAATGAACTCAGCGCGAGCGGTTAGAAACGCCTGCTTGGCGGGAGGTGGCTATTCCCTCTTGGGCGATTTCATGGTCGCCCAGGATATAGCGGAGAACCGCCTCGTGCGGCTACTGCCGGATTATGAACCCGTCGAGCAACCGATCTTCGCCTTCTATGCTCAGCGACGTCACACCCCACGTAAAATCAGGGTGTTTATTGACTACTTGGCGGAGGTCTTCAGTGGCACACTACCACGCGATGCCTCGTGACATTCTTTTCAGGTTACTTTTGTCCGACTCGCAACACCTCCCAAGAAACCTCCGATTGTTGTCGAGAGGCCGAGCAAAACATTGGCAACGCCGAAGACGGTCGTCGCCGCCAGCGCGTCGAAAGACTTGCTGATGTAAGCCGGAAACAGGCCATACATAGAAAAATAGGTCCGACGGCAGATGCAGGGCAGCCCGTGAGCAGAAAGCGCAATCGCCCAAGAAGATGGAGGTCAATAAGCTTAATGGGCCTTGCCGGAAAAAGGCCTCCAGGCGAACGGTAAGAAGCGCGAGTCCACCGGCTGGAAGGGACGGCAGGAGAAGCTTGCGGAAAAACAGGGCCAGAAGCAAACTCGGCCAAAGGGCTATCGGTACCGACCCTAAAAGCGCGGGAACGAGCATCTTCGTGAGGTCGATCATCCCTTCATGCTACCTGGATTCGGGACCCTCGCTATTCAGCGGGAACGCTTTGCGCGGGAGCGCGGGTACAAGGCGCTCGGCCGGCTCGAAGCCTGCTAGTTTCGCTCACTCGAAGCAGGCGCGAAAGCAAACCCGGCCAAAGACTATCGGCGCGGGAGAGGCGGCCCATAGGGTAAGCTGGTTTGAAGCTATTGGTTTTTACTAAGTGCGGCTACGCAAATAGGAGCATTTGCAAACCTTGAATTTGGTTTGAATATGTGCCATTTTACTAAGTATGACTAAGCAAAATCACGGAAAGCTAAACCAGCTAGAACGCACCTTACCCGAGGGCCTCTTTGTCGATGCGGGCTGGATGGAGCGTCACGGCTATTCAACCAGCCTGCGCAGCCAATACGTCTCGGCGGGATGGCTGGTTCAGCCGGCGCGTGGCACCTACAAGCGGCCCCTTGGCGAATTGACCTGGGAAAAGGTCATAGTATCTCTGCAAAAGCTGCTCGGAAGCGATCTGATCGTAGGCGGGCGCACCGCCCTAGATCTTCAGGGATTCAGCCACTACGTGTCAGCGTCCGGCCTCTCGAAGATACATCTATATGGCACCAAGGCGCCCCCCAGCTGGCTTGCAAAACTTCCTCTGAAAGAGACGTTCCGGTTTCATCGCTCACAGGTTCTGTTCAAATCGGCTACTGGCTCGATACGCGAGCTACCGGGATCGTCAGACTGGCCTATGAAAGTCTCGACGACCGAACGTGCGCTGCTCGAATTGCTGGACGAGTTGCCAAACCGCGAGAGCTTTCACCAAGTTGATATGCTCGTCGACGGCCTGCGTACATTAAGTCCGAAACGGCTCCAAAGCCTTCTTGCCGACTGCAAGAGCGTCAAGGTCAAGCGGCTATTTTTCTGGTTTGCCGAGCGGCACAATCATGTCTGGCTCAACCAGATAGATCGCGGTTCCCTCGATCTCGGCACGGGCAAACGTATGCTCGTCAAGGGCGGAAAGCTCGATCCGAAATATCTCATAACAATACCGGAGGATATCGGTGCCCCTGTCTGAACAATATCAGCGCCAGGTGGCACTGCTCGTCGAGGTCATGCCATTCGTGGCCGGTGAAAAAGAATTTGCCCTGAAAGGCGGAACAGCCATCAACCTTTTCGTGCGGGATATGCCGCGCCTGTCTGTTGATATCGATCTGACCTATCTGCCTGTCGCGCCAAGACCGGAGTCACTGGCTGCAATCGACGCTGCAATGAAACGCGTAGCGACAGCGATTCGCGCCGCGCTGCGCGGACTGCGGGTAACTGAAGTGGAGAATGTCCGCGAAAAGATCGTGACCAAGCTGACGGTTCAAAGACCCGATGCGCAGATTAAGATCGAAGTCACCCCGGTCTTGCGCGGCTGCGTCTTTGAACCAACCGTGCGCTCAGTATCACCCGCCGTGGAAGCCGCCTTCGGATATGCCGAAACACATGTCGTCTCATTTTCCGATCTCTACGCGGGCAAAATAATGGCGGCGCTCGACCGGCAGCACCCGCGTGATCTCTTCGATATTCGCGATCTGCTGGCAAACGAAGGGATCGATGATGATCTGCGCCGCGCCTTCGTTGTCTATCTCATCAGCCATGACAGGCCGATTTCAGAGGTCATTGTCCCGCGCCGCAAAGACATTGCGAAGGAGTTCGAGCAAGGGTTCGATGGCATGACGGCAGAGCCTGTGGCTCTTGTTGATTTGTTGACCGCACGCGAAATGTTAATCGCTACCGTAGCGGGAAGCATGCCAAAGGATCACAAAGACTTCCTAATTGGATTTAAGCGTGGCGAACCTGATTGGTCGCTGCTGAACGTGGACGGTGCTGAAGCGCTGCCAGCCGTGCGGTGGAAGCAGATGAATTTAGACAAGCTCCCGCATGAAGCCCGTGAGAAACTAGTGGCTCAACTCACGGCGGTGTTGAACCGTGGCTAGAGGCTGTTTGCGCCGGTTGATCGGATGGATGTGCATGACCAGTGGAAAGAATCAAACCTCAGATGAAGGACAAGGAACTGACCGAGTTCGCGACACGGTTCCTCACCGCGTATGCCGCTTCCGCTCAGAGTGGTAATGGCGACCCTGCAACTATGAAGGCAAATCGGCCTTATTCATTAGGTCCGGAGGTCCGGGTGGTATCGTCGAAATAACCGACGGGATTGCCCAGGCCCAGGGCGGCTTCGTCCACCGCGCCGCCACGTTACTAAAATCCAAGGCCGGTCACGAAAAGGCAATATCCGAGATTGGGATAGACCATGCACATGACTTTATCGCAGGGGATGGGCCGGTTCAGAATGCGGTAACCGCGATGATCAAGGCGGTGTTTGAACAGGCGGACGCTTCGTTCGAGTATTTGGCACCAAACTACCTGATAAAGCTGGACCCTGCGGCGGTATAAAAATGGCGCACCCGACAAGAAGTTGGGACGTCTGCCTTCGGAGGGCAACTTGGTTTCAGTAATGCTGGACGGGTCGGGATTCCCCACGGTCGAACGCCGCCATGCGGCGGATCGGTGACGAACCCGCGTGCAACGACGTATCTGAGCCGACGGCGACGCTGGACTTCCTTGCAGGACCGACAGGCTCATGCATCCCGCGGTATGAGCGCCCGAGCATGAATGTCGCCCGCAGAATCGCCCCATGTCCGGATCTCGAACGTCATCCGGCCTGTGGTAGAGGCTTCCAATCTCGCCTTGCGGATTGATCGCCGCTCAATTAAGCGGATGCAACTCTTCGTCCTTTAAAACGAGCGTTGGAAACGCAGGATGCCGCCGACGCTGTTGTCTTTGTCAGCGTTAGTCCAGTTCACGTTGGAAGGGTCCACCATGCCGACGCCGAAGTCGCCACAGTGGTCATAGTCGACTTCGGCCGTTACCGTGAAATCTGGAATGAGCGTATAGACGACATTCATAGCGACACCATAGTTCTTGAGCTGATCACCCGAGACCTGAACGTTGAACGAAGTCGTCTCGTTGAACTTGTAAGTGGCGCCAGTCCAGAAAGCCCAGTTCCCGCCCCAAGTTTTGTAGAAGCCGCGGCCGTGAGCGTCGATTGCGTTAGTGGAATCGTCGTTGAGCTTGCCATTGGAGCCGTAGCCGAACATTCCGAATAGCGACAGCTCGTTGGTGACATTGACGTCGACGCGGACTTTGCCGGCCACCGATCCGTAGTTGCTATCATAAGCGGCAACACCGGTGATCGCGCCCCACTGTTGCGTGTATTTCAGGCCGCCGACCACGTGCGGTACATAGCTATCGATGGTGCCGACCACGCCTTCGCCTTCTTCAAGCGAGACCACGGCCGAAAAGCCGTCACCGGCGTCAAAGTAGTACTGGATGACGTTGGTTTCCAAATCACCGTAGGGAACGAGCATCTGATTGAGCACGTTGCCGGGGTAGCCAATAAACATGTCGAAGGCCGACCAGTCCTTACCAATTCGAAGGTCGCCAAGCTGGATCCAGCCGAAAGTCAGGGTGAGATCTCTATTGTAGGCATAGTTTTGAGTACTGTTCGGATCCGAATAATCGTTTAGATTACCAAAGTTCATCTGGGTTTCGGTATAGGTCTTCAACGTGCCGAACTCGGTTTCCCGGTTCGTCCAGGTCTTCACCGTGAAGCGGGCATTCTTCTTCCAGGTTGCATTGGTGCTGCCGTCCTCGTGGTCGGTTGCCTTTGCGCCATCCAACGAGCCGACGTCACCCAAGCCGATGTCATAGCGGACATAGCCGCCGATGCGCAGGCAGGTTTCGGTGCCTGGGATATAGAAGAAGCCTGCGCCATAGACGTCGCAGATGTTGACGTATTCGTCCGCGACTGGCTCGGCGTCGACGGCGCATGCGTCGGAAACTGCAATGAGGGTCGCAGCTGAGCCGAGAAGAAGGCTCGTGACCTTCATACTGGATCTCCGTTCAAAGATATAAAAGAAGAAGGACGTCAAAGAGCGGATCCTTATCCCCACGATCTAAAATGAGGAGCAATGCGCTGCGCCTTTCACAGCGCGACGAGCCCGTCATGACAATTGTTCAAGAACAGAGGCGAAGAAGCTAAATCATAGGCTCAAACAGTAGGGCATTTATGAATCTGTTAACTGCTGCGATACAGCACTGCGAGCGAACCGCCATAGTCATCTCCGCTAGTTGTGAGCAGACCCTCACAACGGCTTCCAAAGTTGCATTCGCAAGTGATGTGCCACCTGGCGACGCAGCTGCGAGTTGACACTCAAGTTTGCCGGCGGACCTTGGTTCGCGCTTCCTTCTCTTTGCCTTGAGATCAGGCCGAGCACGAAACGCCAAGGTTTCGGATATGGTTCGTGTGTTCGATATGCGACAGTTTCGTTCAAAGGCGACAGCTTTTGTTTGCTGTGAGCCTCGATATTGAGACGTCATGCGGCGGCACCGCTCGGTACGTCAGGCGGGTGCCGCATGACGCTGACATAATGGGTTGAGCGAGACTGGGCATGTGATCCTCGCGGCGTGGCCCACGCCGTAAGCGTCATTACTTCGACTCAACTGAACGCTTGGCGATTTTGGCCAAGGACGGGGATAGTGGGCATCGAAAACGGTCTTGTTCGCGTACGGGCGGCAGCATCGCCTTGCGGTTCGTCCGGTTGCTGTCGCATTCGATGCTCTTCTCGACCGGGCTCCCCTTAACCAGGCGTAAGTGCGAGGGCAACCAGCACGACTGCGAACGGCCGGGCCCGGGCGCCGCCAACGTGTCGACCACCTTTGACCTCGCAGAGCATGGCATTCTGCTTGGGCGCCCCGTGAGACAATCCTTCGTGCGGCTACGGTGATTGGGGCCTGCGCGTTGCTCACGAGCCTCACGGCTGCCGTACCCGTTCGCGAGACTCGGCCATGTGGGCCGCGTCCGATCATGCAGCTTGTCTTGGGACTGCGATTGGCCAACAGCAACTTGGCGCTGGCGGTGCTTTCTCAGTCGAACTTGATGCTCGCCTGCCCGAACACGCCGTAGCGTTCAACCTCCAAAGGCAGGATCGCCGGCGCACCACCGCCCGGCGTCTCCTCGAAATGAGCGGCGCCGGCAGCTCCCGCGCGCCAATAGCGGGCGCCGACGCCGATGTTGAACAAATCCGTGACTTTGTAGTTCAACATTGCCTCGAGTTGGACGCCATATCCGTTGCCGTCTTCGGGAACCGGATTGATCTCTGGGCGCAGATGGTGCTGATCCTTGCCGTCAAGCCGCGTGAACAGCACCGCGACGTCACCGGAAAGGCTGAGTCGTTCGGTGAGTTGCGTCTGCCCGGCCAGGCCGAGTTGCAGCGAATGCCAATCGTCATTCTCGCTGACGCCGCCCATATTGGTCGTAATGGCTGGCACGCAAATCCGCGGGTTGGCCGCCTGCTGCGCGCAATGGATGGCGTGGTAGCTCTCGTGCCAGAAATTATATCCGACATAAGCACCGACGCGGTAACGAGGCGTGTTCCAGAAATTATATCCGAGGTCGGCGGTGAAATACGTGATGCGACCGTTGTGCTGATCGGACAACGTCCTCGAATAGGGTTCTTCGTCCAGGAAGTCCTCGTCGGTGAGAGCACCCTGGGCGATCCCGGCCGCACTGATGAATCCCTTGACGAAGATGCCAGTCAGATTGTGGGTCGCGTTGAGGAAGACTTCGCCCGATAGGGCACCGAGATCGCTGTATGTGAGCCGCGATATCATCACCGCGCCGTCGGCGTTGTAAAGTTCCTTCGATGCTTCGCCGCTACTGTACCAGTAGCGGAGCCCGCCCTCGAACGAAAAGACCGGGGGCACCGCGCTGGCGACTGCCGCCGGCTCGGCGACCACCGGGATGTCGGCAGCGGCGGCACCCGCCGACAGATCGCAAAGCGCGACATAGGTTAAAAGCACTCGCCGCATCGGCAGATTCTCCTTTGTGTTGATTTTCGGGCTCGCGCGGACATCCAGAAAATTGGCGAGGTTGGACCGACTGCAGAGTTGGTCTCAAGGCAAGAGGATCATCCTGTCAAAGTGCCTTGCAGCCTTTAGCCTGGCTATTGCTTGCAGTGCGGCAGCTTGCTTCTTCTGGTCCGCCAGGTCCTAAGGTACGGCCTGATCCCAGCAGACAGCATGGTGCGAACATTGCGACACTCTCCGCGAGACGCGTTTAGCGACACTCCAAGCAACATGCGTGCCAACGAAAGAACTCATTAGAGGCATGCCGATCGAGCGCTGCATGTCCGACATTTGTCGGGCCTCGCACAATGCCAAGGCATCCTGTCGCAAATTGTCGGTGAGAGGGTTGCGGCATGAAGCTCTTCAAAATTCTGAGGAGCTCATGACCTTCAAAGTCTGCCAGTTCGACCGGTTCGCGAATGCCACACCGGCAGATTTCCCAAGGTCGGGCCACGGCGCGGAAGCCCCTCGCGTGATCCGGGCGTCCCCGCTGTGAAACGTCGCTGGGCGCGACCAGCGGCGCCGGCTCATTGTCGGGTCTGACTGATGGGGTGTCGGCCGGGACAGGTTCTGGTTCCGATTATTCGAGCGCGGCGGGATCGCCCGTTGGCTTTGTCTTGATCTACATCAGTCCACGTCGGTTCCCATGCTTGAGCATGGCTGTTGCCACTCGCGTCGCCAACCGTGGCTTCCCGCTCGCGGACGTGCAACGAGGCATCTCGCCCAGGCGTCCCGACAGCTAATTTATGAAAGAACTATCGACCGGTTCCCTTCAAATTCCTGCAAGGAATTCGACAAAATAGCGACGCCGCTTTACCCGCAACGCGCGAAGAATTGGTAACTAATTGAAATTTAAGCCGCCGCTGCATCTGGCATGACGTTTGCTCTCTGCCGTTTAACATGTGAAGACGATATACAAAATATGAAGACGTTACAAAAAAATATAATGCGTGCTCGACTCGATTTATCGAAAGGCACGAAAAGAAACATTCTCCTACAGGAACGGAGCAAGACAAATGAAAATTATGTTATCGACAGCGGCTTTTCTTATGGTTTCGACGTTAGCGTTCGCTTTTGATGTAAACGAAAACGATATGCTAAGTATTTATGCTCGCAGCGACGCCAAGACGTATCCTTGCAGCCGCCAGAAGACACTCCTCTCTGTTAAATGGAAAAGCGGATGCATCTTCGTCGATGTCTTGCCGCACGTTCAATCCGGCTTGCCTGTTGTGATGTACATCTGACAATTATCCCGGCCAGACGCAATACGCGCCAAATACCCTTGTGCGCAGTGCTTAGCATGGTGCCGGCCCGAACCTTGGTCCCGCGCTTCCGCGACAAACCTCGAGCGTCCCATTGGCAAAATCACCGGGGCCATGATGGTCGGAATCCTGAGTCAGTCCATCTCTTGAAACGTGAAAGGAGCAAAACCAGTTCGGCACGCGCACCATGCCGCAAAAGTCGCGCGAACCCCATGCTGGCCCTGAGGGGCCGGGTCCGGGGAGGCTCTCGCAATCTGTTTGTCCTAAAGGAGAACGATATGAAGTTCCGTCCATTGCACGACCGCGTACTCGTCCGTCGCATCGAGGCCGACGAAAAGACGGCCGGCGGCATCATCATCCCCGACACTGCCAAGGAAAAGCCGCAGGAAGGTGAAGTCATCGCCGTCGGCCCAGGCGCTCGCGATGAGAGCGGCAAGCTCACCCCCCTCGACGTTAAGGTCGACGACCGCATCCTGTTCGGCAAGTGGTCCGGCACCGAAATCAAGCTCGACGGCGAGGACCTGCTCATCATGAAGGAAAGCGACATCCTGGGTGTGATCGAGGTTTCGGCCTCGGCCAGGCAAGCCGCGTGACCGAAACCGCGTCACTCAAACAGTCGACAAGAACTGCCTATCCACAGGAGTGAACCAATGGCTGCAAAGGAAGTGAAATTTCATTCTGATGCCCGCGAGCGAATGCTGCGCGGCGTCGACATTCTCGCCAATGCGGTGAAAGTGACGCTCGGTCCGAAGGGCCGCAACGTCGTCATCGACAAGTCGTTCGGCGCCCCGCGTATCACCAAGGACGGCGTCACCGTCGCCAAGGAGATCGAGCTCGAGGACAAATTCGAGAACATGGGCGCGCAGATGGTGCGCGAGGTCGCGTCCAAGACCAGCGACATCGCCGGCGACGGCACCACCACCGCCACGGTGCTGGCGCAGTCGATCGTGACCGAGGGCGCCAAGGCAGTCGCGGCCGGCATGAACCCGATGGATTTGAAGCGCGGCATCGACAAGGCGGTGGAAACGATCGTCGCCAATCTGAAGGCCAACGCCCGCAAGGTGACGAAGAACGACGAGATCGCACAGGTCGGCACGATCTCGGCCAATGGTGACGAAGAGATCGGCCGCTTCCTGGCCGAGGCCATGGAAAAGGTCGGCAACGAGGGCGTCATCACCGTCGAGGAAGCCAAGACCGCCGAGACCGAGCTCGAAATCGTCGAAGGCATGCAGTTCGACCGCGGGTATCTGTCGCCCTACTTCATCACCAACCAGGACAGGATGCGCGTCGAGCTCGAAGAGCCCTATGTGCTGATCCACGAGAAGAAGCTTTCC
>NZ_RZSF01000014.1:0-48230 GCF_004023325.1 Mesorhizobium sp. M1A.F.Ca.ET.072.01.1.1
CCAAGCACGCTGCCGCAAGCGTCACGAAGAAGATGCGCTTAGAGGTCCCGCCTAATTCAAACAAGGCTCGGCACTCCGCAGATAAGGAAAATAGGTTGAAGGCATGTGCCGGCAAGTCGTGCGGCGAGAGGCATGGCGGAACCAAATGCGAGGCGGACCTCTTGCGCGCCATTTCTAAGCGGCGAAGACCGTAAGCAGCCTTCGCTCCAGTCGCCGACAGAGGCCGCCAAGAGGGAACTCTCGCCTAGAACCATGCGAGGACGGCACCCGACACCGCGAGATATCTGCCGGCTTTGGCAGCCGTGACGATGGGAATGAAGCTCCAGAGCGGTTCGCGAAAAACGCCGGCCATTAGTGTGAGTGGATCGCCGATCACAGGTGCCCAGCTCAAGAGCAAGCTCCACCGTCCATATTGGCGGTATCGTATCGCTGCGCGGTCGAGCGCTGCTGGCTTCACCGGAAACCACTTGCGATCGCGAAAGCGATCGATGCCGCGCCCGAGCAGCCAATTGACCACCGAGCCCAGTACATTGCCGACCGTGGCGACGAGAATCAGGGCGGCCGGCGACTGGGCGCCCGTAAGGAGCAGGCCAGCCAGCAGCGCCTCCGATTGCAACGGCAGGATGGTGGCCGCCCCGAACGCGGTCAGGAACAATCCGCCGAACGCGGCAGTGTCGCCAATCATCGCGTCCGTCAGCTGGCCTTCGGCCATCTCGGGTGCCGATCATCCACGACATAGCCGTGCGCGTGCTCGTAGCCCGCCTCTGTCCAGAGGGCGTTCTCTATATGTGGATGGCCGTGCGGCAGGTCGTCGTGAACGTGCGTGATAACGTCGGGATCGTGACGCGGCCACAATCCCATTGCCACCAGCAACGCGATGGTGCCGATAGCGCCGAGCAGAAGATAAGTGAACGGCAAGCCCAACGCCGCCCCTACGCGTCCGGCGATCGGATAAGTGATCAACCAGCAGGCATGCGAGAGCGCGAACTGCGCGGCAAACAAGGCTGGCCTATCGACGGCGTCCGCGGAACGGCGGATCAGGCGGCCCGACGGTGTTTGAGCGATGGAGTAGCCAAGCCCGAGCACGAACCACAGTGCCAGCAGCAGCGGATATCGACCAACAAGCGGCCCAAGGAACATGCCGGCCACCAGAATAGCCGCGCCCGTTAGCATCGCGGTCCGATCGGGTATCTTCTCGAGCAGTCGCGGCAGCGCAAGAGCGGCGATCATGGACCCGCCGCCAAAGGCCGCGAGGGCGAGCGCCGTCTGGCGCTGCGACAGGCCAAACTGACCCTGCACCAGGACGACGGTGTTGACGATCACCATAGCGCCGGACGCCGCCACCGCAAGATTGATGGCTAGCAGACCGCGCAGACGCGGCGTCGCGAGATAAATGCGCAAGCCGCGCGTCGTGCGATCGTAGATGCCGCGTGGTTGCGAAGGCTTCGGGCTCGGCAGCACCACCGAAACTACCAGCGCGGCGGAGGCCAGGAAGCCGATGACAGTGCCCGCGAAAAGGCTGTGAAAGCTGATCACGGAAAGCAGCGCTGCGGCCAGCATCGGACTGGCAACGCTTTCGAGATCGTATGCCAGACGTGAGAGGGAAAGCGCCTTGGTATAGTCCTTCTCGCCCGGCAAAACGTCGGGGATTGTGGCCTGGAACGTCGGCGTGAAACCGGCTGAGGCCGACTGCAGGATGAAGATCAGGACGTAGACCTGCCAAATCTCAGTGACGAACGGCAGGAACACCGCGACCAAGGCTCGAACAAGATCGAGCGCCACCAGCATGGTGCGCCTGGGCAGCCGCTCGGCGAAAGCGGCCGCTACCGGCGAGACGCCGACATAAGCGATCATCTTAATGGCAAGTGCGGTGCCGAGCACCGCGCCCGCATCCTCGCCGGCGAGATCGAACGCTAGAAGGCCGAGCGCCACTGTCGCGAGACCAGTGCCGACCAGCGCGATGACCTGCGCCATGAATAGGTGCCGATAAGTACGGTCGGCAAGGACGCTCAGCATGATGACTTTCTTCTCCGAAGCCTGTGAGACAGGCCAGCCGCCATTTTCAGCTTCCTGGGCATTTTAGTTCTGAGGCCATATCAAACGGAATGGAACAGCAGCAAATAACTTCAGCTCACGTCGATGACCACCATCAGCCCGCCGCCGCCCTTCTCCTCGACATTGTTGTTCGTCGTGTGATGCGGAATGTGGCAATGGATCAGCCACTTGCCGGGCCGCTGGGCCTTCCAGACGACGTCATAGCGTTGGCCAGGTCCGACGTTGATCGTGTCGGCTAGGAAACGGGCCGACGGGGAAATCGTCTCGCCATCGCGGGCGACCACCTCGAATGGTCCGCCATGGATGTGCATCGGATGGATGAAGCCGTTGTTGGTGCCGATGAAACGGACCTTCAGCGTCTCGCCGACCTTCATATGAAATGTATCGGTGGATGGATACGCCTTGCCGTTGATTGTGAAGAAGTTCGGCAGGCCGCCCTCCATCGGCATCGAAGGAAACGTCAAGCTTTCCCGCACCAGCCATTCCTGCAGCTCGATCACATAGTCGTGGTCGGCGGCGACCTCGTCGGCGGGGTTGGCCGGATCGATGATCAGAGCCCCATAAAGGCCGAGCGCTTGCGTGCGGTCTGGCTTGGCATGCGGATGATAGAAATAGGTCCCGTGTTGCGTGGCCGTAAACTCGTATGAAAACTTACCGCCTGGCTCGATCGGTTCTTGCGTTATCTCAGCCGGCCCGTCCATCTGGTTGGGCAGGATCATCCCATGCCAATGAATAGTCGTTTCTTCCGGCAAATCGTTGGTGACATTGACCCTGATGCGGTCCCTCTGACGGATATGGATGCGCGGACCCGGGACCTGGCCGTTATAGGCATAGGCGTCGACCGTCACGTCCGGCAGGATCTGCCAGCGGACCACCGAGGGTCTCAGCTCGAACACCTTCACGCCGTTCTCCATCCGGAACGGCAGGTCTTGGTCTCCCTTGGCCGAAAGGCCATAGGATGCGCTCACCAGGCGCGGATCGGCCGCCGCCATGTCGCGCATCGCATCCGCCGGCGTGTCGCGGTCCATGATCATGCCCGGCGGCATGATCACGCCGCCGACGTCGCGGGCCGACAGTCGCAGGTTCAGCCAGTTCGCCGGAGCCAGCATGCCGACGCCGAGGGCAATCAGCGACACCACGCCGAGCGCCGCGATCTGCGGCGTTGTCGCGTCCGACAGCATCTGGTGGCCTCCCCCGCCCTTGTGTGGACCCATATTGTGCCCGTGCTCATGATGGGCATGGCCACTGGCGTTGGCCTGCTGCATCTGCATCTGCGCGTGCTGTATCTCGGCAGCCGGCTCTCGGTTGTCCTTTCCGGTGTCTGCCGAGCGCTCGGTCATCAGCCCATGCTTCAGGCCGCGCGCGACCAGCCAGACATTGGCGGGATAGGCCAGCGCGAAGCCAGCGATCACGCCGACCGACATCACCCCCCAGAACAGCAGCTCTGTCGGCTCCATGGCGCGCATGTCGCGGCCCATCATCAGGAAGCTCATAACCGGCGCCATACCGGCCATCATGAAGTTCATGGAGATGAATTCGGGCAGGAAGCTCTTCTTCACGTTCTTCCAATAGCTGCCGCCCATCATCGATTTCATGAACAGCGACTGGAAGATGAACAGGCCGAAAGCAAAGCCGGCGAGGTATTCGACGATCAGGTCGAGCCACATCGGCAGGCCGAGCGTGGCGGTGACGACGGCGGCAAGGATGATGCCGGTGGCATCGCCCGCCACGCAATGGATGGTCGAGCCGACGCCCTGCTTCCAAAGGGGTTTTGTGAAGGCCTCATGCTCGCCCGGGCGCGGTTCCTTGTCGGCGAGCACATAGAGCAGCAGCCCGAGCGGGCCCATATAGAGCGTCACCAGGATGAACCCCCATTTCATCACCACCGGCTCGGGATTGTTGCGATACTGGTCGAAGCCGACATAGAGCGTCGATGTTCCCGCCAATGCGAACCAGGCAACGAGGAAATAGTCGATCGGTTGGATGAGCATCCGCCTTCTCGCGCTGTTCGATAAAACGGGTGGTTGTACCAGCCCTGCGGATGAACGCGCCGGCGACCATTACGATCCGCACGGCTCCCCGCCGATCGCGCCTTGACCTTCCAGCAACTGGAACCCTTAGCTTGAGGAGAGGAACGCCCAGGCGGCGCGTTTCAATCACGTGCTAGGAGAAAAAGATGCATCGACGCGGCTTTTTGGTGGCGGGCTTGGCAACGGCTCTCGCGGGCTCTCGCGCGCTGGCGCAGACGAAGAGTTCCATGCCGGGCATGAACAGCCATGCCGGCATGAGCGCCATGGGCCAAGGCCCCGCTGCGCTGCCAGAAGGCGAGGCGCTGCGCGAACTGCCGCTGCTGGCGAATGAAGCCGACAGGCTCGGCTTGTTCAAGGCAAGGCTGACCGCGGGACCCGCCGTGGCGCGCTTTGCCGCCGACCGGGACACGCCGATCCTTGCCTACAACGGCATGAGTCCGGGACCGCTGTTGAGGCTTATGAGGGCGACCGCGTCGAGATCGCTTTCGCCAACCGGATCGAGGGCGAGCCAAGCACGATCCACTGGCACGGCATGCCGGTGCCGGCCGACCAGGACGGCAATCCGATGGATGAGGTGGCGGCGGGCGCGGACCGCATGTACACCTTCGAGCTGCCCGAAGGCAGCGCCGGCTCTTACTGGTACCACCCGCATCCGCACGGCCGGACGGCCGAGCAGGTGTATCGCGGCCTTGCCGGCGCCTTCGTCGTCAAGGCTAAGGTCGATCCTGTGCCGGCCGCCTATGGCGACACGGTACTTATGTTCACCGACCTCCGCCTTGCCGCCGACGGTTCACTGCCCGGCAACACCATGAAGGATCTGATGAACGGCCGCGTCGGCGACCATGTGCTGGTCAACGGCCAGAAGAACCCGCGGCTCGCTGTAGCGACGGGCGAGATGCGGCGCCTGCGACTCTACAACGCCACCAATGCGCGTTTCCTCAGGCTTGCCTTCGCTAATGCCGCAATGACCGTAATCGGCAGCGAGGGCGGCCTGCTTGAGGCGCCCCTGGCGGCCGACGACATTCTGTTAAGTCCAGCCGAACGCGTCGAACTGGTCGTCTCCTTCGACAGGGCGGGCGCCGCCACACTGACCACACTCGATTATGATCGTGGCTGGATGGGACCCGGCCGGCCGGCTGACGCCGGGCTGACACTGCTGACGGTTGACGTTTCAGAGACGCGGGCGGACACGATGCCGCCCCTGCCCGAGCGGCTAAACCCGATCGCGTCGCTTGGGCAGCCAACTGTCACCCGCCGCCTTGTGCTCACCGAGACCATGGCGATGAGCGCCAGCGGCATGGAAATGGGCTTCCTGATCAACGGTAAAGCGTTCGACATGGGGCGCATCGACATCGTCGCCAGGGCCGGTGAAACGGAGCTGTGGGAAATCGTCAACCAGGCCGACATGGATCACCCGTTCCATCTCCACGGCACGCAGTTCCAGGTCGTCGAGCGCGAGCGCGACGGCCAGGTCGCCAGATCGCCATATCTGGCATGGAAGGACACGATCAACGTTGCGCGAGGAGAGACGGTGCGGCTCATCACGCGCCAGGAGCGGCCGGGTGCGCGCATGTACCACTGCCACATCCTCGAGCATGAGCAGCTCGGCATGATGGGCATTGTCGACGTGCGGGCATGAGGTTCCGGGTCGTTCTTGGGACGGCGATGCTCGCGCTCGCCGGCTCGCTCACCTTTGCTACGTCGCTGGCAGCGGGTTCGGGCGGTCCCATTGTGACGGCGCGACAGAACTCGATGAAGGAGATGGCGGCCGCCGCGAAGGCGATAGCCGAGATGTTCGACGGCAAGCGCGGTTATGAGCCGGCGGCGTTCAAGGCAGCGGCGGACGCGCTGAACGTGCGTGCCGGCGCGCTGATTCGCGAATTCCCGCAAGGCACGCTCGGCGCGCCGTCCGCCGCCAGGCCGGAAATCGACGACGCCCGGCCGGAATTCGAGGCGCTCGCCCGCCATATCGGCCGGTTCGCCGACGCGCTCGCCAACAAAGCCGGAAAGGCGCCGGACGGGATCACCGCCGATATGCGCATGACCGAACCGCCCATGGACGGCGGCAGCCTGCTCGGCAAGCGCCCGGGTGCCGCCGAGGCCGATCCGGAAAAAATGCCGGAGGAACATCTGCTGCACTTGATCCTGCAGGATTGCGCCAGCTGCCACTCGAAGTTCCGGCAAAAGGAGAAATGAAAGAGGCGCTGACGCATTGGTCATCACACCGGGCCGAACGTAGAACTTTCCATGCCTCGTCCCCTATGACCTTGCTCTCGTGCTACCATGTTTCGCAACGGCTTGCGCCTAGCGCGAATTGGTCCGCGAGCCCCACGGCATTCACCAGGACGTCTGCTTTCAGGACAAGGCGAAATTCCTTCTCACGACCGCGATTGGGCGCAGAGCTGCCGTCGCGGCATTTTCGCGGTGGAGACGCCATCAATCTTGGGGAATAAGAATTCGAGAAGTGCTGATCCGGTGCGCAGGGCTGTTTAGCCAGCCGCGTCCAGAGTGGCTTGGTGCTTCCGTTTTGCTAGAAGTCCCGTCAGCCAATCCGGATCCATTGCCGGGACGGAAGAGAGAAGCAGTTCGGTGTAGGCAGCTTGAGGTGACGTCAGTATCTCGGTTTTTGGACCCTGCTCCACAACCTTCCCTTGGTGCATGACGACGACCTCGTCCGCGATTGCTCTTACTGTCGCGATATCATGGGTGATAAAGATGTAGCTGACGCCCAGTTCGCGCTGTAGGCGTATCAGAAGCTTCAAGATCTCTTCTTGCACAATTTGATCCAGAGCCGAGGTGACCTCGTCACAGATGATGAGCTCGGGATTCGCGGCGAGCGCGCGCGCAATGCAGATTCGCTGTTTCTGGCCTCCGGACAATTCACCGGGCATCCTATCGAGGAAACTTTCGTCCATCTCGATCATGTGCATGAGTTCGCCGATCCGGCGGTCGCGCTGCTCCCCTTTTAAGCCTAGATAGAACTCAAGCGGACGCGCGATTACGTCCTCGACAGTCTGGCGAGGGTTAAGCGCGCTGTCCGGCGACTGATAGATCATTTGGATACGCCGCAGCAGGTCTTTCGAGCGTTGCTTTAAAGACAGAGGAATCGGCTGGGCGTCAAATGAGATCGACCCGGACATAGCAGGCAGCAAACCGGTAACGACACGGGCGAGTGTCGATTTGCCCGACCCTGATTCGCCCACCAACGCGACCGTTCGGCCACGCGGAACCCTGATGGACACGTCCGACAGCACCTTGACCCTTCCGGCATATGCGGCGGTGACATTGTCGATGGTAAGTATGTGGTCCCGGGCCTCAATCTCCGGCTTGGCGAGCTTGCGCACAGCCCAGAGCGTCCGAGTATATTCCTGAGCAGGAGCTGTGAGCATCTGCCGTGTGCCCGCTTCCTCGACAGTTTGCCCGTGGCGTAGAACCATGATCCGGTCCGCCATCTGCGCCACTACCGCCAGATCGTGTGTCACGTATATCGCTGCAGTGTTAAAATCTTCAACGACCCTCCGGATCGACGCCAAGACCTCCACTTGCGTTGTCACATCGAGCGCAGTTGTCGGCTCATCGAACACAATCAGGTCGGGTCGGCAAGCCATAGCCATGGCGGTCATGGCTCGCTGCAACTGGCCGCCGGATACCTGATGCGGATAGCGGAAGCCTATGGTCTCTGGCTCTGGAAGTTGCAGGCGTTTATAGAGCTCCACAGCATCACGGTTGGCCTCGCCTCGGCTGGCGATCCCGTGCGCAACCGCCGTTTCCACAGTCTGATCAAGGAGCCGGTGAGCCGGATTGAACCAGGCAGCCGCGCTTTGCGCCACATAAGCAATGCGGGAGCCTCGGAGCCGCCGACGGCGTGCTTCGCTCATCGACAAAAGATCGACCCCATCGAACAGCACCGAGCCGCGGGTAATGCGGCATCCCGGCTTGGCATATCCCATTGCAGCAAGGCCGATAGTGGACTTCCCGGCTCCGGATTCGCCAATCAGGCCCAACACTTCTCCGCGCTTGAGCGAGAAATCCACACCGCGCACGATCGGGTGCCAGCGCTCGTCGGAGAATCCTTCAACGTGAAGGTCGCGGACCGTGAGAAGATCTGTCCCCCTTTCGCGCGCGATGACACTGCTACTTTTCATCACGCAGCCCGCTCGTTGAATGCAGGAACCAGTCTACGACGAAGTTAACCGCTACTGTGAGGAGGGCAATGGCGCCCGCCGGCAGAAGTGGCGTGACATCGCCATAGGTAATCAGCGTCGCGTTTTCCCGCACCATCGATCCCCAATCGGCGGATGGCGGCTGTATGCCGACGCCCAGGAACGACAATGCTGCAATGGTCAGAAAAACAAAACAGAATCGCAGACCAAACTCCGCGATGAGCGGCGGCAGAATGTTGGGCAGGATTTCCTTGCGGAGAATCCATGCGGGTCCTTCGCCCCGCAGCTGCGCGACCTCGACATATTCCATCACCACTACGTTCAGGCCAACTGCCCGGGCCAGACGGAACACGCGCGTCGAATCGAGCAGCGCTATCACCAAGATCAGGCTGGTTATCGAAGAGCCGAATATCGAAAGCAACATCAGCGCGAAAATCAGGCTCGGGATGGACATCAACACGTCCACGGCGCGTGACAATAGTTGGTCTAGCCAGCCCCGGTACATTGCAGCGAGAAGACCGAGCGTCACACCCGCTGCAAAGGATAAGATTGTTGTGATGAAGGCGATGCCGATCGTGTTGCGGGCGCCATAGATCAGCCGAGTAAGCATGTCGCGACCGAGTTGGTCAGTCCCGAACGCAAACTCGTGGCTCCAGGGCGCGAAAGCCTCGCTAAAGACCTGTGTTTCTCGATATGGAGCGATCAGAGGCGCAAACAATGCGACAACAACGTAGCAGAGGATCACGCCCATACCGAACCAGGCGCTGAGCGGGGCCTTCTTCAGCGCTATTGTCATGCGAGATCGGCGCGTCCGCCTTGCCCTTGGCGCCCTGGTGGTCTGGATCACGGGCTCTGCACTTGTCATCGTGGGTGCAAAAGTCTCGGGTTGGTTGCGATCGAAATAATGTCGGCGATCAGGTTGAGCAGGATGTAGGTAGCGGCGAACACGAGCGCGCAGGCTTGAACGACAGGTACGTCTCTCGATCTCACGGCATCGACCATCAGTTGGCCGACGCCGGGGTAGACAAACACCACCTCGACAACCACGACGCCTACGATGAGATATGCAAGATTGAAGGCCACAACCGTCACAATCGGGGCCCAGGCGTTTGGCAACGCGTGCCGAAGCACGACCACCATTGGCCTCATTCCCTTCAACCGAGCCATGTCGATATAGGGGCTCGAAAGCATGTTGAGGATCGCTGCGCGCGTCATCCGCATCATGTGAGCAACGATGACAAGCGTGAGCGTGATCGACGGCAGAGCGGCGCGCCAGACGTGGTCCCAGAAAGGGGTCTGGTCGTTGATATTGGCCAGAGTCGGGAACTTCGGCACGACGTTCAGGGTCCAGTTGATCGAAATTGCCAGCCAGACGGGCAAAGACTGTGCGAATTCGCTGCCCTCAAAGGTATCGCGCGAGATAATCAGGAAGGCGAGCATGTAGGCAACAAAGAATTCCGGGAACGAAATCGTCGTAAGTGTTACCGTGTTCACAACCCGATCGAACCAGCTGTTGCGATACAGGGCCGCGACAATGCCCAGCCCCAGCGCCAGCGGCACCGCGATGAGAGCGGTCATGACCGCCAGGAACATGGTGTTGTAGAGACGAGGTGCGATGATCTCCGCGACCGTCCGCCGGTAGCCGGTTCGACTGGCGAAGGAGGATCCAAAGTCCCCCTTTGCCATCTTACCGATCCAGCTGAAGTAACGCTCAATTGGCGGGCGATCGAGGCCGATCTCGTGTTGAAGAGCCGCGACCGTTTCCGGGGTGGCAGATTGACCGAGTGTCGCCTTGGCGAAGTCGCCAGGGAGCATTGCGATCGCCGAAAAGATGATGATCGAGACGATGAACAGGGTAATTAGGCCGAGGCCTAACCGTTGTAGAACCGTTTTTGCGACCGGATTCAAACGCATGCGCGCATTCCCAGAAGTGCGCCGTCCGCAGGGCAAGCGACGCAGTTGGCAACACCCTACGCTTCCGCCATCCACCAGCGCTCCGCCATCTTCAGTCCGTCATTTTCCCAATTCGGCGCCACATCGCCATGGCCTAGTTTCTTGGATTTGGCGCTGACGAAGTTATTAAACACCAGCACGATGCTACCGCTATCGTCGTGGGTCAGCTGCTGCATCTCGCCATACATCGCGGCGCGCTTGGCTTCGTCCGTCTCGGCTCGTGCTTGGACAAGCAATTCGTTGAAACGAGGATTTTTCCAGAATGACTCGTTCCAGCTGGATTCCGCTGCGAAGGCCTGTGTGAACATCCAGTCGGCTGTCGCGCGACCGCTCCAATAGGAAGCGCACCACGGCTTCTTGAGCCAGATATTGTCCCAATAGGCGTCCTCGGCCTCGCGCACCACATTGACGTCGATGCCGCACTGTGCGGCAGTCTCGCGAATGAGCGCCCCCGCGTCCACCGCACCTGCGAAAGCCGCATCGGCGACCGAGAGATCAACCTTTAACTTTTCCATCCCCGCCTTCTTCAGATAGTGGCGGGCTTTTTCAGGATCGAAACGGTGTTGCGGGTCCGGGTTCTTGTAAAACTTGATCGCCGGTGCGATCGGGCTGTCATTGGCAACAGTAGCATGTCCGAGGAAGATTTTGTCAGCGATCTCTTGGCGGTTGATTGCCCATTTCATTGCCATGCGGACGTCCGGATTGTCGAAGGGCGCCATAGTGACGTTCATCGGCAAGGTATAATGCCCATAGCCGGTGACTTCGATGATCTCGATTTTTGGATTGCGTTTCAGCATGCCGAGGGTCTTCAGATCGGCGCGGCCAATGTAATCCACTTCCCCGGTCGAGAGGGCAGCCATGCGTGCCGCCAAATCAGTAATGGCGATGAACTCCACCTCATCCAAGTAAGGCTTGCCGTTCTTGAAATAGTTCGGATTGCGCTTGAGCTTGGCCGAAACGCCAGGTTGGAAATTCTCAAGCACGAATGCGCCGGTTCGTGTTCCTGATGCCCAATCCGCTTTCCCGTCCACGCTCGGCATGATGACGAAGTGATAGTCGCTCATGATGTAAGGGAAATCGGCGTTACCGCTTTTGAGGGTGAAGACAACTGTTTCTGGGCCATCCGCCTTGATGTCGGAAACGGATTCAAGCAGAGACTTTGCCGCCGATTTGGTATCGGCACCCATGTGATACCGCATCGAGGACACGACATCTTCCGCCGTCACATTCTTGCCGTTATGAAAGGTGACGCCCTTGCGCAGCTTGAAAACCCACGTTTTGGCCCCATTGGCAGATTCGAAGCTCTCGGCCAAGTCCGGCTGTATGCCACCCTTGGCGTCGACCTCCGTGAGGCCGTTGGACATAGCGCCTGAAAAGGCCGTTTGCGTGAAGGTATCCGGATAGCCGGCCGGATCGATGGAATCTGTCGTCGCGCCATGCGCCATGCCAAGCTTGGCGAAGCCGCCTTGCTGCGGTTGTGCTCGCGCTGCGGTGACGAACATCTGATCTGAGACAGCGACGGTCAGGCCCGCGGCTAGCCCCAAATGGATGAAGTCGCGGCGGGAAACCTTGCCGCGCCCGATCAGACTCTGCGCGATGCGAAGTTTGTACTCAGATTCAGACATTTTCCTTCTCCCATTTGCGGATTTTCCGCTATTTTTTTAAACCCGTTCAAGTCAGCCGGTCAGGCCTTTTTCCGTTGGTTCCGTCTCCCTGCACCGGACTGCTGATCGTTTTGACCCTCACGCCGTCACATAAATGTTGCCGTCCTCAACTGTGACCGGGAATGTTCGCGCACGCACAGTTGGGTCGACGAGTGCGGAACCCGTCTTGATGTCGAACTCCCAGCCGTGCCAGGCGCAGCGCACGATCTCGTTTTCTCGATGATAGATGAACCGCGCATCCTCGACCGGCGCGGTCGTCCCGCATTGCGGCCCCTCACAGAGGGGCGCACCGCGATGCGGACAGATGTTGAGCAGCGCATGGAAGCTCTCTCCGATGCGGAACACACCCACCGAAAGGCTCCGGACTTTAGCAATGACAGGTGTCCCGACTTCGATCTCGTCAACGCGGCAGATGAAGGTTTTCTCACCCATATTCTGCTCCGTCAGGCAGCGTTCGCGGTCAGAATGGCAGGAATGCGCTTGTAGACCTCGAGCGCATTCTGCCCCATCACCTTCGCTTTCCAGGAAGGCGGAATGTGGAGCGTATTGGCGTCGTCATAGTCCCAGTGCGGATAGTCTGACGCAAACATCAACGTGTTCTCGCCATCCATCGCTTCCAGAATGGACCACAGATGCTGCACGTTGGCTGGCTGCTCCAGCGGCTGTGTTGAGAAGCGGATATTACGGCGGCAGTATTCCGATGGTAGCATCTTGAGCCATGGCGTTTCTTTACGCAGCGCCTTGTAGTCCGCGTCGAGGCGCCACAGCACCGTCGGCACCCATGCGACGCCGCATTCGATCACGACGAAATAGAGTTCTGGCCATTTCTCAAAGACGCCGTGAGCGATCATGCTGGCGACATGGCTGATCGCCGACATGTGCAGGATGGCGTGCGTTTCCCAGAAGAAAGTAGTGGGGGCAGGCGCGACGGCGTTCCAGTTGACACCTCCGTGCCCGCCGAGGTGAATCGCGAACGGCAATCCCATTTCCGCGCAGGCTTCATAGATCGGGTGGTAGAAGGGATCACCATACGGCTTCACTGAGCCTTGGGAGGCTAGAACCTGGACCATGCGAGGATGATTGCCCAGCCGACGGATTTCAGCGGCCGCCAGCTTTGGATCCTGGGGCGCAATGACGATCGAACCCATGAAGCGATTGTCCTTCGGCAACCACTCCGCGATCTGATAGTCATTGTAGGCACTGACCAGGGCACTAGCGTAATACGGGTTTGCCAACGTCGAGGCTTCAATGGGCTCGTCGCCGGTCAGGACTGCCACCCCGACATTATACTTGTCGAGATGTTTTTCCTTCATGATCCGGTAGTTGTCCGCCTCGGTCTCGGGCCGCACATCTTTTCGGGAGAAATCCTGCGGATGAAACCAGGGGCGATGGCCGTGTGGGAAAGATCCTTTGGGGCCAGTCTTCTCGCCCTCGATGAACATGTCCTTCCAGATGCCCGAAAGATACGGCTCCAAAACCGTGGCGCTTGACCAGTAGTTGTGACAATCGCAGTCGACGATAAACACTTTAGCTTTCGCTCCCTGTCTGGCTTAGCCGCGCCTAGCCGTTTACTGCCTCCACCTTCCGCCTTGACAATTCCCGGATCAAGCCAATGATCTCCGGCTAATGATCGGCTTTTTCGATTAAGGCATGCTGCATGCAGTTGGACCACATCGAGACGTTCCTCGACATTATTGAATCGCGCAACTTCAACCGGACTGCGGACCGGCTGAACATCACTCAGTCTACGGTGAGTTCTCGGATCAAGGGTCTGGAAAGCGCGGTTGGGTCAGAGCTTTTCCATCGTGGTCGTGCTGGCGCTGAGCCGACCGCGGCGGGGCGACGTTTCGAAGCCTACGCGCGAGCGATGCTTTCGACGTGGTCGCAAGCGCGCCATGACGTGCGCGCATTCAACCGGTTCGAAGGGACGCTACGTGTGGCCGCACAGGTTGGCATGACACGATCGGTGCTGCCTGGGTGGGTGGAGGCGCTCTGCCAGGTTCTTCCAAAGGCCTCGATTCATGTAGAGTCCGACTATTCCAATCAGATGGTGACCGATCTCAGCATGGGAAATCTCGACATAGCCGTGCTCTATGCACCCCGCTATCTTCCCGAAATTACTTATGAGCACCTCATGGTCGAGGGATATGTGATGGTCTCCACCGTTGCGAGGACGCTATCGGAGGTGAATCCTGACAGTTACATTCGCCCGGGGTACACCGTCCTACTGGAGAAAACCCATTCGGAGCTGATCCCTGCCCTGGCAATTTCCCGGCTTTCCATGGGATCCGAAAGCTTGGCCGAAGCGATGCTGCGGCGAACCGGGGGGAGTTGTTATATGCGCAATGACGATGCCCGCAGGTTCACGGCCGAGGTCCCGTCGTTCCTGGTCGAGGGCGCCCCGACGCTTTACCAGCCCGTCCATACGGCCATGCTCGCCCGGCGCAAGCATGAGCCGATCATCCGCAAGGGGCTTCGTGCGCTCCAGCTCGCGGTGATGTCGCTCGAGAGCTAGATCGAAATCCCCGATTAAAAAGGAGGCCTCAAGCCACTGTTCTGCGAAGGTTTGGGCTGCCATGTTGGCGCGTCATTGAGAGCCAAAATGAACGCACACACCTCGGTTCCGGCTTCCGAATTTGTTGCTGCGATGCGGCAGCGGCAATGGGCTGATGCATCGCCGCAGGCAATGCTCTGCCGTCGGGTGATCGACGAGACCCACGACGTGAAAACGTTTGTTTTTTCGGCTGCGTCAGACCGCATGTTCTGCTTCAATGCGGGGCAATATGTGCTTCTTCGCCTGAGCATTGATGGGCTCAATGTGACGCGAGCCTACTCCGTCTCCTCTCCACCCACTCGGCCACTTGATTTGCACATCACGGTCAAGCGGACACCTGGCGGGCTGGTTTCCAATTGGCTCCACGACAATCTGCGGTCCGGCGATGAAATCAAGATTGAAGGCCCCCTGGGTTCGTTCAAACTCGATGGCGCTGCCAGCGAAAAGCCTCTCTTTCTTGCGGGCGGCAGCGGGATCACGCCTCTTATGTCAATGCTGCGAATGTTGACGGACCGAGCATCCGATCTGGACCTTCGGCTCATCTTCAGCGTGCGCTCGGCACGCGATATCATCTTTAGATCGGAACTCGATGCACTCGCCGCCCGATTTCCCAACATCGAGGTGACATTCCTTTGTTCCAAGGGAGATTCCTCGTGGGCAGGACCGAGTGGCCGGTTAAATGGCCCCATGCTCCTGCACCTTGTTCCCGATCTTGCCAATCGCACAGTCTACACCTGTGGCCCCGAACTCTACATGAAGGCAATACGAGACAGTTTTGATGAAGTTGGTATTGAACCGCTGGCCTATTACGAGGAGAGCTTCGGAGGGTACGCCAGCGGTGCTGCTCCGGATGAAGCCTCTGCCATTTCGTCTTTTGTCCACTTCACCAAGTCTGGAATAGAGCATTGCTGCGCCCCCGGAGAGACCCTGCTGGATGCAGCGCGCAAATGTGGCGTCTATGTTCCCACCGCGTGCCAGCAAGGAGTTTGCGGCACTTGCCGAATAGCCAAGCTCTCCGGCGAAGTGTCGATGTGTGATCTTGGCGGGCTCACGTCCGAAGAGAAGTCTGCGGGTTATGTGCTGGCCTGTTGCAGCCGGGCGCAAGGCAATGTTTCAATCGATCTTTGATGGCCCTGGCGGTGTGCCCCTGTGCAGTGTCGGGGTAAAGCGCAGCTCTACGGTCAGAGTCCGTCCTTCTGAACGGAGGCGCGGCAAAGGAGTCCCTGGTCGCGGCACTCAAACTTTCCGGCCGTCGCGTCCGTGCGAACTTCACTCGACTGCTGAAACCGGGCTGATTGCGGCCGCTCGAGCACATCATCGCCTCACCATTAGGCACAGTTTCAGCCGGCCAAGCCGCCCTCGCGGTGCTGCATCGCCTCGAAGACGACTTCGAACACGCTGTCGAGCTCGTCGTGGAACCCTTCGGGCGAGATGCCTTCGCGCCCTGCAGCCACCATCCGTGGCGCCTGCGAACGTCCCGATGCCTGCATTCTCGAAAGGGCGCACAGTCTCTCAAGGTATGCTTGTGAACGACCTTGCCGGCTTGTGATTCCGGCTCGATGAAAAACAACAAATGTAAATGTGGATCAGGGTGACCGACGCCACAATGAGCCAGGGCCTATCGCAACGCAGTTTGCTGACCATATGGCCCCTTGTCCTCCGACGACCGTCGACACACCCTGGTCCCCCGCCCCCCTCGGCGGTCGTCTTCTTGTTGAGCGACGCGCACCAGCGCTGCTCATGGCCGGAACCTTTCCGTGTGCCAGACGATCTTGCCGTCGACCTACATGGGCTTGTGGATCACAAGCTTCCTCGGCAGATGCTCGGGGTGAACCTCGACGAGCGTCACCTTGATCTCCGGCTTGCAGCGGCTGCAGTCGAACCTCAGGCGGAAGGGATTGGCGCCCCCGCCGTAGACCATCATGAGGTCAGCCGACCGGCAGTAGCGCACGTTCCCGCAGGCGCACTCCACCTTCAAAAGCATGTTGTGCCGGGTCGCCTTGCCCAGCGTGTCGATCATCTCATGCGCCATGAGAACAGAAAAAGAACAAAAAACTTGAACATCAAGCGGGCATATGGAATCTTTTCGTCATGAGCGACGAGCCGACACGCCCTGGTGAGCCTGTGCAAACGCGCGAGCGCGGGCCTCTCGGCCACGAAAACCAGTGAGATGGCTTCCTCGGGCGAGCAAAGCCCCAGCCCGCGTCTTTCCACAACCCTCGTGCTTTGAGCACCGTGGGGAGGGGGAACGCTACCTGTAGCGGAGGCACATTATGCTAAGTGAGACGATAGCAACCGACCTGGAAGTTGCAGCCGACCAGATTGCAGAGTCTCGAGAGCCGACCTTCAGGTGATGCTCCGCAGGGCCGCCCTGATGCTGAGGAATGCGACGGGTCGTCCTGGATCCGAAGGTCGAGGAAGCGTTGGGGCTATCCAAGGCGGAGCTCGTCAGAACGATCGTCGGGGAATGGCTGATGGCCAATGCCTACCTGCCGGTGCCCTTACGCGCTTGATGACGAGAGCGTCCTGACCCGCCGTCCGTCATCACACCTTGCCCGGTGATGCAGGCTGCGCAAGGAAAGCGGGCCCGGCCTGTCGCGAGGGGGGACTTTGGTTAGCAGGAGAGCCCCACCTCCTCCGCGCGCGGGCTCTTTGCGTCGGGACCGACCCGACAGGACGCGCCCCCGGCGCCGCGTCACCGACGATATCGACCGGGTTTGCATGCGACCATGTCGGTGGCAGCACATGACTGAGCCGCTCGATCGTCGACGGCGCAAGTTCAGCCAGCTCGCCTCCTCTTTCGACTAGCTTTTCGACGGCAAGAATGCCGGCGCCGCCGCCATTGGTGATGATGCCGACGCGGCCACGTTCAAGCTGGGGGTAGCGCGCGATCGTTTCGGCGGCGTCGAACAGCTCGGCGGTTTTCCGCGAAGCACTCCCGCCCTATGCAAGACGGCTTCCACGCCCCCGTCAGCCGGTCGCGCCTACGACAGCCACGGATTTCGGTGAGACCGAGTACTCAAGATTTCGGATTGTCATCGCGGAAAACTCCCTGCCCGCCACATTCACCGAAGGCGCCGAGCATTCATTGCGCTGAATCAAAGCATCGGCCGAACCCGTGGCCTAAAGCGAAGCTGTCACTTCCGGCAAAGATCACCGCGATGGAGAACCCTGATGAGCTACTATCTCAGCAAAAGCCTCGAGATGCCGTTCGCCGCGGCAATCGAACATGTAACCAGGAAGCTCCGGCAAGGGCTTCGGTATCCTGCCAAGGATCGATGTCCAGCACACGATGAAGGTCAAGCTGGACGGTGCAGGAAATGATCGGCTAGCTTTGATAGCAATTGCCATGAACGAGCTCGTGCTGCGGCGTGTCTTGCTCACTACTGCCATCCTATGCCTTGTGCTTGGACTGGGTGTTTGGCGAAGCGGTATCGGCCCCCTCTCGCCCAATACAATCTGGACGGCGGCGACCCTGCCTGTTGTTGTGACACTGGCCATCTCGATCCTGCGGGATTTCTGGATCGGCCGGATCGGCGTCGATGCGATCGCTGTTGTTTCGATGTCGGCGGCACTGCTGATTGGCCAGGCATTGGCGGCGGTGGTTGTCGCCATCATGTATGCCGGTGGCACTGTGCTCGAAGATCTGGCACGCGGCCGCGCGGAGCGCAACCTCAGGGCCCTGACTGACCGCGCACCGCGTGTGGCGCATCGAAAGTCCGGGAGCGGCACCGAGACCATTCCGATCAGTCACGTAACGGTCGGCGACGAGCTTTTAGTGCGCGCAGGCGAATTGCTGCCCGTCGACGGCATCTTGATCGACGCATCGGCCCTGCTTGATGAGTCGACTGTTACCGGAGAGCCCCTACCGGAGCGGCGAAGCACCGGCGACGTCCTGCGCAGCGGCACGGTCAACGCCGGCGAAGCCTTTGTCATGCGCGCCGAGGCTATCGCCGACGAGAGCACCTATACCGCGATCGTGCGCATGGTCGCTGCCGCGCAGACCGCCAAGGCGCCTTTCATACGCATGGCGGACAGGTTCGCCCTGCTGCTCCTTCCTCTCACGCTCCTGGTCGCCGGTATCGCCTGGTATCTTTCGGGTGACCCGATCCGAGCGCTTGCCGTCCTGGTGGTCGCAACACCTTGTCCGCTGATCTTGGCCGCGCCTGTTGCATTCATCGGTGGCGTTTCACGCGCGGCACGCGCCGGCATTCTGATGAAAGGTGGCATGGCGCTGGAGGCACTCGCCGGGATACGCACCGCGATCTTCGACAAGACGGGAACCTTGACCCTCGGCGGCGCCGAGCTGATCGAGATTGATGTCGCCCCGGGCCAGGAAGTCGATGAATCGCTGCGGCTGCTGGCCTCGCTTGAACAGGCTTCGCATCATGTGCTCGCGGATTCGATTGTCCGCATCGCTCGCCACAGAAACCTGGTGCTGTCGCAGCCTCATGATGTCCGCGAATATCGAGGAGAAGGCCTGAAGGGCGAGGTAGACCGAGTTTCGGTCACGGCAGGGTCGAGATCGCTCGTCATCGGTGACAGGCCGCTGCCTCACTGGGCGGAAGGTGGTGAAGAACGACACCGCAATGCGCAGGTGCTCAGGGTATTTCTGGCTCTCGATGGAAGGCTCGCCGGCATCTTCACTTTTGGAGATCAGATACGACAGGATGCACGCGACACCGTCGGAGTTTTGCGCTCGGCTGGCGTAAGCCGGATACTCATGCTCACCGGAGACGACGGCGCAGCGGCCGAGAGGGTATCAGATTTGCTCGATCTTGATGCCGTGATTGCAGATGCGATACCGGCAGCCAAGGTCAAAGCCGTCAAGGCCGAGAAGGCGACGGCGCCGACAATGATGGTGGGCGATGGCATCAACGATGCCCCTGCCCTTGCCGCTGCGAGCGTAGGGATTGCGATGGGAGCTCGCGGCGGAACAGCTTCATCGGAGGCGGCCGATGTTGTCGTACTGACCGACCGACTGCAGCCTGTTGCGGAGGCGTTGCGGATCGCCAGACGCACGCGCAGAATCGCCCTGCAGAGCATTATCGTCGGCCTGTTACTCTCGGGCGCGGCAATGATCTCTGCCGCCATGGGGCACATAACGCCAGTGGCGGGAGCGCTGCTTCAGGAGGGCATAGACGTCGCCGTCATCCTCAATGCACTGCGTGCCCTTGGCGACGGGCGCTTCGAACACGATCGAGACTGGAGAATTGAGGGGTCATGACGCAGCAGAATCTGGTGGTTTGCACCAAATGCGGCGTGGTCAACCGCCTGCCGCCCAACCGAAATGGCGCCGACGGCCAATGCGGCAAGTGTGGCGCCAGACTGTTTTCGGGATCCCGACAGGATATCGACGCGGTGAACTTCGATCGTCAGATCGGACGCGGCAGCCTGCCTGTCCTCGTCGACGTCTGGGCTCCATGGTGCGGTCCCTGCAAGATGATGGCCCCGGCCTATGAAGCCGCCGCCAAGGCACTCGAACCCCACTTTCGGCCGGTCAAGCTGAATTCCGACAAAGAATAGGCCCTCGCTGCGCGGCTGGGCATTCGCGACATCCCCACCATGATCCTGTTTCATCACCAGAAGGAAATCGGGCGCGTCTCGGGAGCGATGAGCACCAGCCAGATCGTCAGCTGGGCTCGCGAGAATATGCCGACTGGCAAAAACTGAACCTTCCGTCGAACCAGGACCATTTGACCCTGATCAAAGTCCCCTCCGGCCGCTGCGGTAGGAATGGCCTCGAAGGAGTTTGCCATGACCACTTTGCACGACCTCACCCCGAAATTCAAAAACGTCCGCCTGCTTCTCGCTCGCGAGAAGGGTCAACCGGAAGGCGACCGCGAAGAAGGCTACGACGTGCTGGCGCCACTCACCGACGAAGGACGGCTGGACGCAGAGGAATGGAAGTCGCACCGGACGGTCTGCCGTGTCCGCCGCTTCCGGACCGGCGAAGACGATCTTGTCGGCCGCTTGCGTCGCAAGCCGGGTGGCCAATGGTATTTCGACTACGCCGAGGGCGACCGCGACGACGAGGTCGGCTTTCACTTCGGAGAGGAGCGCTTCGTTACCGGTGAGTATGTTTCCATAAACCGTAACGGAGCCATGCACACCTATCAGGTCGCTCGCGTCGAGCAACCATAGGGATTCTCTGGGAAGCTGGCCAGGCCATGCCACGCCGCATACTCATTGTCATCGGCCATCCGGACCCGTCGCCTGACCGGCTCTGCCGGGCCTTGGCTTCGGCATACGCCGAAGGCGCGGAAGGAGCCGGCCATGCCGTGCGCAAGATCGACCTGGCTTTGCTGGCGTTTCCGATGCTTCGGACAATGCAGGAGTTCGAGCACGGAACCCTCCCAGACAACCTTAAGGAACCGGCCGAGGCGGTCGCGTGGGCAGAGCATGTCGTCTTTGTCTTCCCGCTTTGGCTGGGCACCATGCCGGCCATGCTCAAGGCATTCCTGGAGCAAATCATGCGGCCGGGCACGGCGTTCGCCTACCCGGAAAAGGATGAGGGTTTCGCAAAATCCTTGCTGCGCGGCCGCTCCGCGCGCCTGGTCGTGACGATGGGCATGCCCACGCCGATCTACCGGATCTGGTTCCTGAGCCACGGGATTGCTGGCATGCGGCGCGGCATCCTCAACTTCGTCGGTATAAGGCCGGTGCGCGAGACCTTGTTCGGCATGGTCGCGAACGCCAGCGAAACGAAACGGGCGAGCTGGCTCAAGCAGATGCAACGGCTTGGCGAACGCGCGGCCTAGTCAGACGGCCGATCATGGCCGCAGGACAGCGGCGCCCTTCAACCTGCCCATCCGCAAATCGTCCAGCGCCTTATTGGCCTGCTCAAGCGTATAGACCTTTGTGCGCGTGCGCACCTGTCTCACCGCGTCACGGCGAGTAAGATTGGCACTGCCACCAATTCTCTTTTTTCCCAGAGAAATCGGTAGGGCATCGACTGCCTGGATCGACGGGTGCTTCGAACTCAGTTCTAAGTAGTTTCCCGTAGGGACAAAACCGAATTTCGGCGTGGCCGGATCTGCGCGATTGCTGTTGTCACAAATTCACGGGACCACAGCCATGTACGCTCAAGCTTCCGCCAAGATCGAACTCTCGTCATATGTTCCCCATCAGAGCCCGGCACCCGTCTTTGAGGGCGCAACAATGCAGCCGGTCAGCTTCTTCCCGGCAGGCAGCGAGATTTACGCTCAAGGCGAAAAGGCGGGGGCGCTCTACCACGTCGAATTCGGTGCGGTCCGTGTTTATCGTCTGCTCGCCGACGGCCGCAGACAGATCAGCGCATTCCATCTGGCAGGAGAGACTTTCGGCTTCGAAGCCGACGCCACGCACCACTTCTTCGCCGAAGCGATCAACGCAACCGGCGTGCGGGTCTTTCACGCCTCTGCGGGAACGGACATGTCCCGCCAGCTCCTGCCCCTGGCTCTCAAGAGCCTTACCCGCGCGCAAGAGCACCTTCTCGTGCTCGGCCGCCAGAACGCAATCGAGCGCGTTGCTGCATTCCTGGTCGAGATGTCGGAGCGCCAGGGCGGGCTCAGGCAGGTCGAATTGCCGATGTCGCGGGTCGATATCGGCGACTATCTCGGCCTCACGATCGAAACCGTCTCGCGCGTCTTCACCCGCCTGAAGGAGAAAGGCGTGATCCGGCTGCTCAGCCTGCGCAGCGTCGAAATCCTCAAGTGGGATACGCTGCTTGCGATGGGGGAATGATGCCATGCGGCCAGTCGCCCCCGCGCATTACTCTGGACGACAATGAAAGCGAGTTGCGAACTCTGGGTGTCGACCACTTCCCGGCCGGTCCGGTTGAAACCGTCTCGATAACGCCCGGCCATGCAGCGGCCTCGCAGGGCAATAAACGACCATCTCGCGTTTGCCTGCTCCTTCTGTCGGATTGACTGGGGCGCTGATTGCATCAGAAATTGCATCCAGACGGCGCAGCCCTCAACCGGACCGGTTGAGAAAGTCGAGAGGCGGGGCAAACTCTGGGAGGACGAGGACTTGACCGGTCAGCATGCGGACAGAATTCAGGCCGCGATCGCCTCGGACGCGGCGGCAACGTCCGCGCTGGTCGCCTCCTGGCGACGATCTTCCAATTTGCATCGGCTCGATCCAGCTGACCGCAGCCCGGCTCGTTACCTGACTGAGCTGGAACTGGGACGCGCTCGCCAACGGGTCGAACCGCTCATCCGGGCTGCCCAGCCCAGTCTCGACCGGCTCTATCTTGCTGTGGGTGGCGTCGGATGCTGCGTGCTCCTGGCTGACCGCGAGGGCGTTCCGGTCGAACGGCGTGGCGCTCCGGCGGATGACGAGACTTTTCATTCCTGGGGTTTGTGGACCGGTTCTGTCTGGAACGAAGAGAGCCAAGGCACCAACGGGATCGGCACTTGTCTGGTCGAACAGCGGGTGCTGACCATCCATCGCGATCAGCATTTCCACACGCGCAACACAGGTTTGAGCTGTACCACCGCGCCGATTTACGATCACCTGGGTGATCTTGTGGCTGCGCTTGACGTGTCTTCCTGTCGAGCCGATCTGACGGAAGCCTTCGCCAATCTGATTTCGGTGGCCGTGGTCGACGCGGCGCGCCGGATCGAAGCGGAGAATTTCAAGATTGCGTTCCCCAAGGCGCGAATTCTGCTGGCGCCAGTCGGCGACAAAGGTTCCGGAGCGCTGATCGCCGTCGACGCCGACGACCTCGTTGTCGGCGCCACCCGTTCGGCTCGCCTGGCGCTTGGACTTACGCAACAATGTCTCGACAAGCCGATGCCTGCGCGCGATCTGCTCGGTTGGGCGGAGAACCGTCCTGAAGTCCTCGCCGAGGCGGAGCGCAGCGTTCTGCAGCGGGCGCTGGCGCGGGCGGACGGAAATGTCTCGGCCGCTGCCCAAGCGCTTGGCATCAGCCGTGCCACGCTGCACCGCAAGCTCAACCGCCTGGATGTTCACAGGCCTCATTGATCCTTCGAAACCACTCACGACTGTCGCAATTCTGCGACACCTCGCGGCCGCCCGCTGCATTCGACGCGGTGACAAAAGCGACGGAAATCGCAAACCTATCTTCCGAAGCGTCGCATCCCGCGACGCGCTTTGGGAGGAAGACACATGAACAAGGTTGAATTCTCACGCTCGATCAAGGCGCCCTTCGACAAACGTTACGGCAACTTCATCCGCGGCAAATGGACCGAGCCATGCTCCGGCCGCTACTTCGAGAACCGCTCGCCGGTGAACGGCCAGCTGCTATGCGAAGTGGCGCGTTCGGATGCCCACGACATCGAGGCAGCCCTGGACGCGGCACATGCTGCGAAGGACTCCTGGGCGCGCACCAGCGTGGCCGAGCGGTCGCTCATCCTCAACCGCATCGCCGACCGCATGGAAGAAAATCTCGATCTCCTTGCCCGCGCCGAAACCTGGGACAACGGCAAGCCGATCCGCGAAACGACCGCCGCCGATCTGCCTCTGGCCATCGACCATTTTCGCTATTTCGCTGGCGCGTTGCGTGGCCAGGAAGGCAGCCTTTCCCAGATCGACGACGATACAGTCGCCTATCATTTCCATGAGCCGCTCGGCGTTGTTGGCCAGATCATCCCGTGGAACTTCCCGCTCCTGATGGCGTGTTGGAAGCTTGCTCCCGCGCTTGCGGCCGGAAACTGCGTGGTGCTGAAGCCGGCCGAGCAGACGCCGGCTGCCATCTTGCTCTGGGCCGATCTTGTCGGCGATCTTTTGCCGCCAGGCGTGCTCAACATCGTCAACGGTTTTGGCCTCGAAGCCGGCAAGCCCCTCGCCTCCTCGCCGCGCATTGCCAAGATCGCCTTTACCGGCGAAACCACGACGGGCCGGCTGATCATGCAGTATGCCAGCCAGAATTTGATCCCTGTCACGCTGGAACTCGGCGGCAAGTCGCCCAACATCTTCTTCAAGGACGTTGTCGCCGAAGACGACGACTTCTTCGACAAGGCGATCGAGGGTTTCGTCATGTTCGCGCTGAATCAGGGCGAGGTCTGCACCTGCCCGAGCCGCGCGCTCATCCATGAATCGATCTACGACACCTTCATGGAACGTGCCCTCAAGCGCGTCGAGGCGATCGTGCAGGGAGACCCGCTCGATCCGGCAACGATGATCGGCGCGCAGGCATCGAGCGAGCAACTGGAGAAGATCCTGTCTTACTTCGACATCGGCCGGCAGGAAGGAGCGGAAGTGCTGACCGGCGGCGAGCAAAACCACCTGCCTGGTGATCTGGCGGGTGGCTACTACGTCAAGCCGACGGTGTTCAAGGGCCACAACAAGATGCGCATTTTCCAGGAAGAGATCTTCGGACCGGTGGTTTCGGTCACGACCTTCAAGGACGATGGCGACGCGCTCGGCATTGCAAACGACACGCTCTACGGTCTCGGCGCCGGCATCTGGACACGCGATGGCAATCGTGCCTACCGCTTCGGCCGCGCGATCCAGGCCGGCCGCGTCTGGACCAACTGCTACCACGCCTATCCGGCACACGCCGCTTTCGGTGGCTACAAGCAGTCCGGCATCGGCCGTGAGACGCACAAGATGATGCTCGACCACTACCAGCAGACCAAGAACATGCTGGTCAGCTATAGCCCGAAGAAGCTCGGCTTCTTCTGATCGCCTATCTGGTTCATAGGCGCGGCTTTAGAGAGCCGCGCCTATGAGTGAAGGGTGGGGAAAGCCCATGCAAGCGAAGGTCACTGCAACGCCGGCTGCCCTCGAGCTTGTCGCCGAAATCGTTGCCGAGCATGGTCCGGTGCTGTTCCATCAATCCGGCGGCTGCTGCGACGGCTCGTCGCCCATGTGCTACCCGCGCGACGGGTTCATTGTCAGCGAGCAGGATGTGCTGCTCGGTTATATCGCCGAGATGCCGTTCTATATCGGGGCACCGCAATTCGAGGCCTGGAAGCATACCGATCTCATTATCGATGTGGTGCCTGGCCGCGGCGGCATGTTCTCGCTCGACAACGGACGCGAGAAGCGGTTCCTGACACGCTCCACGATCTGCACTGCTCGAATGTGAAGGGGACAACATCGAACTGCGCGCTCTTTGTCTCAGCGCAACGAGCATCCCGGGAATTGGATGCAACATGCCGCCTCCGAGGTGGAGAAGCGGCATGAAACGGAAACTGGACGACGATGCGACGATGGACGGGATCATGCGCGAGACGCCTGCGGCAATCCGCGTCGTTCTTCAACATGGCATGCTGTGCGTCGGCTGCCCAATTGCTCCTTTTCACACGGTTTCCGATGCGGCACGTGAACATGAGCTTGACGAGGACCAGCTCCGCCGCGATCTGGAGGTGGCCATCGACGCCCGGCGAGTGGACTGAGCATGTCGCACAAAAGTGTGCGGCCGTCTTGCGAGAACGACCTGCATAAAAACAGAACCTAAGCGCCTCGCTCAATCCGCTTCAGCGCGACGCGCGCATTAGCTCCTTGCCGCACGACCCTCGGCGATGACGAGGAGCCGATGCGGCTCGATCACGATGACCCTCTGACGGCCGCTCTTGACCAGGCCCTGATCTTCCCAGGCCGAGAGCAGCCGGCTTACCGTGTGAAGCGTGGTCCCAGTCATTTCCGCGATATCCTGGCGTGAAAGCGGGAAATCGATCATCAGCCCTTCATCGGTCTTTTTCCCCGACTGCTTGATCAGCTTGAGCAACGCATGCGCGACGCGCTGCTCCACCTGCTCGGTTGACATTTCGATGACGCGCGTGTGGGCATCCTGCAATCTTGTTCCCACCGTTTTGTAGGTACTGGCGCTGAAACTTGGAAAGCTCGTCGCGAATGTGGGCCAGAGCTGGCTTGGCCAGGCAAGCACAACACAATCGACGGCCGCGATGGCATTTGCCGGGTAGGTCGTCCGGCCCAACGCGCTGGCGATCCCCATCAATTCGCCCGGGCTGATATATCGCACGGTGACTTCATGCCCGTCCGGGGTCGATTTCACCACGCGCACATGACCGTCGAGCAGCAGGAAGAAGGAATGAGCCTCTTGCTCCTGCTCGAAAACCGGTTGGTCCCTGGCGATCCGCATGGATCTGGCCTGTCCGACAATGCGATCCAGGTCAGCGGCGGCGATCCCCTCGAACACAGACAGTCCGGCAATCAGCGATCGATCAAGGCTTGCCAACTGCCGTTCTCCCAGCTTTCAACAATGCAACGCGCTCAGGCTCCTGACCAGACTTTTGTCATGGACGACGGCCCATCGACAAGTGGAGCCTTCTGTCGCCGGAGACGGCAATTCGCTCTCTTGTTTGCGCTGCCGCAAATTCCATCCTTCAGGCCTCGATAGACAAGCCGGACAGGCTCGCCGCCTGGTTTTCAAAGAGGCACATCATGGCAATTCAGCGTACGCGGCCAAGCACATATCCGGCAATCTTCTCCTACGGGTTTCGGCCCTTCTTCCTGCTGGGCTCGCTGCAAGCCGCTACCGCGATGCTTTTTTGGTTGCCCCTCTACTACGGCCAGCTCGAAACCTTCAGCGCGTTTGCGCCTGTTGATTGGCACATTCACGAATTGCTCTTCGGCTACTTGTCTGCCGTCGTGACGGGCTTCCTGCTGACTGCAATTCCGAACTGGACGGGACGACTTCCCGTTCAGGATCTTCGTCTGCTGGTGCTCGTGCTGCTCTGGATCGCGGGCAGGATCGCCGTGTCCTTTTCGGCGGAGCTCGGGTGGCTGCCGGGCGCCGTCATAGACTGCTCCTTTCTTTTGGCGGTGGTAGCCGCGGCCGCGACCGAAATCGTTGCCGGGCGAAATTGGCGGAATCTCAAGGTGCTCCTACCGGTCGCCATCCTTTTTGCCGCAAACGTCATGTTTCATGCCGAAGCGCACTATCAGGGCATCTCCGACATCAGCCGCCGCCTGGGTCTTGGAGCCGTTGCGCTCCTCATCATGATCATCGGCGGGCGCATAATCCCCAGTTTCACCCGCAATTGGCTGGTCCGCGAGAACCCCGGTCGGGTTCCCACACCATTCGGCGGATTCGATGTCGGAACGATCGCGCTGTCCGCTGTCGGGCTGGTCGCCTGGACATTTTTTCCCAATAGCATTGCAACCGGCTTTTTGCTGGTTGCCGGAGCGCTGGCAAATGCCGTTAGGATGGCCCGCTGGGCGGGTTACCGGACGCTGTCCGACCCTCTGCTTCTGATCCTGCACGTCGCGTTCGCCTTTGTGCCGATCGGGCTATTGCTTGCCGGACTGGCCGTTTTCGTTCCCGAGACGATACCTGAGATTGCCGGCATTCATGCGTTGGCGGTTGGAGCGGTCGCCGGCATGACGCTTGCAGTCATGACCCGCGCCACCTTTGGCCACACTGGACGCGAATTGCGGTCAAGCCGGGGGACATGCGCGATTTTCATGGCCATCGTTCTTGCTGCCATCCTGCGCATCATCGCAGGTGTTGTGCCATCCTACGCAGTATTCCTTCATATCTCAGCAGCGCTCTGGGTGGCCGCTTTCGTCGGCTACACCGTCCAGTTTGGAGGCATGCTCGTGCGACCGCGCCTCAACGCGCGCCGGAAGAGTGCTTCTTGAATGGCGTGCGGCGATTTTTCGTCGAGCAATTTGAGCCAGCGCAAATCACCAGGACACCTGACGAACTAGAAGGATGCAGCGGTTGAAGCCGTGGTGAACGAAAGAAAGGACTCTCCAATGAAACTGCCCCTTATCGCTGCGGCGATCGCGTTGCTCTCCATCGCTGGCACCGCAAATGCCGAAGAACATGTCGTCCAGATGCTGAATAAGGGTGAGAAGGGCTCAATGGTCTTCCAGCCTGCTTTTGTCCGCGCCGCACCCGGCGACACGATCAAATTCGTTCCGACCGACAAATCCCACAATGCCGAAAGCATCAAGGACATGATTCCGGACGGCGCCCAGCCCTTTAAAGGCAAGCCGAATGACGAAGTAACCGTGACCCTCACCCAGGAAGGCGTCTACGGCGTGAAATGTGCCCCGCACTACGGTATGGGCATGGTAGCGCTGGTTGTCGTCGGCAAGCCGGTGAACCTTTCGGCGGCGGAGGCCATCAAGCAGGTTGGCAAAGCCAAGACAGTTTTTGCTGAACTGTTCGCTGAAGCGAGCAAGGTCGCTTCCAACTGACTTGATTCTTCAGAGATTGCCTTCGGCAATGGCGGGCCGGAGGCATAGGCCGGGCAGATCCCGAGGAGAGATCTGTCCGGCCTTTTTTGTGCCGGCCGCGCTTTACGCCGGTCTGCCGAAACAATCCCGCTGTCCGTGAGAGTCTCGCATTAGGAAGTTTCTCAAAGCAGTTTCCACAAAACCATCAGATTTGCGCCAGCGCAAAGAAGTCGTCGTCCCAACTGCTATCTTGCTGGCATCGAAAGGTCGAAACCAAAGGGAGACTGAGATGCTTACGAGACGCGAAGCTTTGTTGGGTTCTGTTCTTGCTGCGACCGCCGTCGCAGCTGCCGGAGCGGTGCCGTCCATGGCAGCGGCCAAGGCACAGGATGTGGCCGGACTGCCTCGCGAAAAGGTGACGCTGGTCGCGCCGCCCTTGGTGCACGCTCACGATCAGGCCGCCAAGGGCGGCCCAAAGGTCGTCGAGTTCACCATGACCATCGAAGAGAAGCCGATGGTCATCGACGCCGACGGCACGCAGCTCAACGCCATGACCTATAACGGCTCCATTCCGGGGCCTCTCATGGTCGTGCACGAGGGCGATTACCTCGAGCTCACGCTGGTCAACCCCGATACCAACAGTCTCGCCCACAACATCGACTTCCATGCGGCAACCGGCGCGCTCGGCGGCGGCGAACTGACGCTGATCAACCCGGGCGAGCAGGTCACTTTACGCTTCAAGGCGACGCGGACGGGAACCTTCGTCTATCACTGCGCGCCCGGCGGAGCGATGATACCCTGGCACGTTGTGTCGGGAATGAGCGGAGCGGTGATGGTCCTGCCGCGCGACGGGCTGATGGACGATAAGGGCAAGCCGGTCCGCTATGATCGCATCTACTATATCGGTGAAAACGATTTCTACATCCCACGCGACGAGCAGGGAAAGTTCAAGAAGTACGATTCGGCCGGTGATGGTTACGACGAGACGATGAAGGTCATGCGCGGCCTCATACCGACACATGTCGTGTTCAACGGCAAGGCGGGATCGCTGACAGGCGAAAACGCCATGAAGGCGAAGGTCGGCGAAACTGTTCTCATCGTCCACTCGCAAGCCAACCGCGACACACGTCCGCACTTGATCGGCGGTCATGGCGACTTTGTCTGGGAAGGCGGCAAGTTCGCCAACCCGCCTGCCAGGGACATGGAAACCTGGTTTATCCGCGGCGGGTCGGCGGGTGCCGCGCTCTACACCTTCCTGCAGCCGGGCGTCTACGCCTACGTCAATCACAACCTGATCGAGGCAGTCGAGCTCGGCGCGACCGCGCATTTCATGGTTGAAGGAAGCTGGAACGACGATCTGATGAAACAGGTCGAAGCTCCCAGGGCAATTGCCTCCTAAGAGCAGAGCGGAATCGCAGCGCAGCCCGCTTCTGGCGGATTGCGCTGCTCCCCGGGGGGTGCAGCATGTCCTTCGATCCTCTCTTCACATTCGGTGTTATCGGGGCTGCCGCCGTCATCGGCCTGGGGGTCAGCCAAGCGCTCGATGGCATGTCGTCGCGCGCGGCGATTGCGGCTTCACCACGCGAGCTCGTGGCTCTGGCACCCGGTTCATTCAAGCATCCGCAGCCAGGCGAATTCCTCAAGGACAACCATCCTGCCCCTGCGCCCGCCTTGACCGAAACTATCGAGGCGCCGGTGGAAATCATGAAGTTCCAGGTGAGCGCAACGGACTACGACCGTTGCGTTTCGGAGGGCGCCTGCAGGCCTGCTGAGTCAAATCTTGCCGACAACGTTCCAGCAACTGGGATCAGCTTTCTCGATGCGCAGGCCTATGCGAACTGGTTGTCGGCAAAGACGGGCGAAGTGTGGCGGCTGCCGACTGACGTGGAATGGGCCTACGCGGCGGCGGAGCGATTTCGGGCAGATATAGAAGGCGGTGAAGGCGACCCGGCCAATCCGGCAAGGCGATGGCTCACCCGCTATCGCAATGAGGCCGCGCTCGATCGCAAACCGGATCCTGAACCGCGGCAAAGCGGATCCTTTGGCCTCAATTCAAAGGGCATTGCCGATATTGCCGGCAATGTCTGGGAGCGGACATCGACCTGCTACACACACGCGCGTGTGTCCGGCGAGGTCGTAGCCAGTGTGGTCACCAATTGCGGTGTGCATGTTGTGGAAGGTTTCCACCGCACCTACATGTCGAACTTCATCCGCGATGGCAAAAGCGGCGGCTGCGCGGTCGGCACACCACCAGACAATCTGGGCTTCCGGCTTGTCCGCGACCGCGATGGCTTCCTGAGGGCCGTGGTTCGTCGCCTTGGCCTGACCTGACTGCCTGCTGACAAGGAATATGAATGACATCGAAGTCAATTTTGACTGACAGGATTCGCCCTGTCACCGAACAGCCTCTGATGCGCCCCGGTGTGGATCGTGCTTCGATAGGAGCACTGGTGCGCAAATTCTATGTCAGAGTGAGAGAGGACGAGCAGCTCGGACCCATCTTCACCCGGGAGATCACTGGCGACTGGGGACCTCACCTCGAGAAGATGACCAATTTCTGGTGCTCCGTCATGTTGAAGAGCGGCGACTATCATGGACGTCCGGTGCCGGCTCACCTGAAACTGGAGGATGTCACCGAAGCCGACTTCGACACCTGGTTGGCTCTCTTCCGGGCGACGGCATCGGACCAGTTCGAGCCCGAAACCGCGGCGGTGTTCATCGAGCGGGCGGAGCGAATAGCAGCGAGCCTGAAGCTCGCCATGTTCTTTCGCCTGGATCGGGCGGCAGCGTGCAGGTAGGCCAATAGTCGGGCCGGCTGGTTGATTGTCCTGGAACCTTGGCTGATCCCGACTTGATTTTACGCAAAGACTAAGCCCGTCAGGGGTCATAGCTTGTTCGAATGATCCTCAATCTCTGCGTCGGCACGAGCGTCATCAGCCTGACGGTCCTGATACACACCTTCGGCCTGATCGCGATCACTCACGTGATGGCGCACCTCGTGGCGCATTTTCGCATGCACGGCCGCCGCAGCCGCGTCCTCGCCATGATCAGCGTCGTGATGGGGCTTTTCACTGTCATGACAGCGGAAGTTTGGCTCTGGGCCGGAATGTACATACTACTCGGCGTCCTCCCGGACTTTGAGACTGCGCTCTACTTCTCCACCATAACCTTTTCCACGGTCGGCTATGGCGACGTCGTGCCCGCCCACGGTTGGCGTGTCCTGGCTGCTCTGGAGGGCGTGAACGGGTTTCTGCTGATCGGCTGGTCGACAGCCTATCTGATTGCGGCCGGGACCCGTATCGGTCCGTTCAAGGCGGGCGAGCACTTTTGAAGTGCTAGGCCCAGCTTTGCGCTCAGACCGCCAACGAGTGCCTGCCGGTTCCGTTTCTGAAATACTTGTCGAATTTCGCCGCCACCGTCCTGACCAGCGGACGGCTTTCTTCCGGCACGATGAAGTATTCACCGTCGAGCCGAAGAAGCTGGCCTGCTCCGCTGATGGCCAATCGGCTCGCCTCGCAGAGCAGCCTTTGGCCGATATTCCCGAAGCGTTCGACAAGTTCTATCGCTGAGAAAGTGAAGTTGCACATCAGACGCTCGATGAGCCAGGCCCTCGCCTGATCATCCACACTAAGCTCAATGCCGCGCACCGTCGCCAGTTGTCCGGCATCGACAGCCTTTTCGTATTCACCAGTTGCAACAATGTTCTGGGCATAACCCTGGCGGAACCGGCTGATCGCGGAGGGCCCAAGACCGATCAGGGTTTCACACGGGTCCTCGGTATAACCCTGGAAATTGCGGTGGATCCTGCCGCCGCGCGCGGCAACCGCCAGCGCATCATGCGGCTTTGCGAAATGATCCAGTCCCAGCGCCTCGTAGCCGGCATCGACGATCATTCGTGCGGCAAGCTGCGACTGCGCCAGACGTGCGGCTGAATCGGGCAGCCAGGCCTCATCGATCATCGTCTGATGCTTCTTGAACCATGGCACATGCGCGTAGCCGAATAGGGCAAGCCGGTCCGGCACCAACGTCAGCGCCTGGGTGACTGTCGCGGCGACGCTCTCGCAGGTCTGATGCGGCAAACCGTAGAGCAGGTCTAGGTTGACGGATCTGACGCCCCGCGCCCGCACAGCATCAACAATGCTTTTGGTCAGCGCAAAACTCTGCTCGCGATTGATCGCCTTCTGTACTTTGAGATCAAAGTCCTGGACGCCGAGGCTCGCCCGCGTCATGCCGATCGCGGCGAAAGCATCGAGCCGTCCCTCGTCCATGTCGCTCGGGTCGATCTCGACGCTGAAACTGGCGTCATCGAGAAAGTCGAACCGATCCCGCAACGCTCTTCCGAGCATCAGGATGTCGTCCGGTTTCAGCATCGTCGGGGAGCCGCCGCCGAAATGAACGGCGCGCACCCTGCCCCGGCCACTGACAAGGCCACCGACGGTTTCGATTTCCCTGTGCAGCGAGCGCAGGAAGGTGGCCACCGGCGCATAGTGCCGTGTCTGCTTGGTATGGCAGGCGCAGAACCAGCACAGCCTGTCGCAGTAGGGGATGTGCAGATACAGCGATATCTCGTCATCGCCTTCCAGCCCATCCAGCCAGCCCCGAACGACGACTGGGTCGACGCCAGGGTGAAAGTGTGGCGCCGTCGGATAGCTCGTATACCGCGGCACGTTCTCGGCCGAGCTGTTGGCCAAGGCCATGCGGATATCGTTCGCCGTTTTCTGTTGCATGCCGCAACCTAGCCGCGCTCGTCTGTTGAAGACTTGATTTCAATCAATGCGGACCAAAGGACAAAAGGACGCAACAATCCCACAATGCAAAGGTGATACCCTGCCAACCTTGTTGGGCTCGGCCCCACTTTGTTTTGGCTTCAGATGCGATGAACGTTCGACAGGACATCCATAGTGCCGGTATCCCTGTGCTTTGCCAGTCCTGTGAAGCGCGGCACCGTGGTTTATGCGGTGCGCTCGAACCCGATCAGCTGGTTGAGCTATCCAAGACATCCTCAAGGCACGGCGTGTCACCGGGTGCTGAGCTGATGGGCGATGCCGAAGTCGTAGAACGCTATTCGAACGTCCTCTCCGGGGTTGTCAAACTGACAAAGAGCCTTTCGGACGGGCGCCAGCAGATCGTCGGCCTGCAGTTCGCTCCGGATTTCCTGGGGCGACCGTTCAAGTCCGAAAGTGCAATCAATGCCGAAGCGGCTACGGAAGTATCACTGTGCTCGTTTCCAAGGACGGTGATCGAAAGGATGATGAGGGTTTCTCCGGGATTCGAACACCGCCTGCTCAAGCAGGCTCTGAACGAGCTCGATGAAGCGCGAGACTGGATGGTAGCGCTGGGGCGCAAGACAGCGTCCGAAAGGGTCGCCAGCTTCCTTCTTATGATTGCCAGGAATATAGACCCGGCGTCCGATCCGGCAGCCAGGTCGGCCAGCTTCGACTTGCCGCTGACGCGTGCCGACATCGCTGATTTTCTCGGACTCACCATCGAGACGGTCAGCCGCCAGCTGACGCGACTGCGCACCGACGATGTGATCCGGATCGAGAGCAACCGCCATGTCACGGTGGACAGCCTCAGCCGCCTGCAACAACGCTGTGGTGACTGATCGCGCCAGCGCGGTTGGCGGAGCGCTCTAAGAGTCGCTCAGTCCGATCCTCGGAAGGATGTGCTCGCGCTCGAACGCGATATGGCGCCGCATGCTTTCGAAGAAGCCGCGCAGCATGAAGCCGACCGCTTTCGCATTCTCGATCCTCGGTCAACTCGTCCGCTTAGCATTCGTGCTCGAGGTGCTCCGCCCGACCGGCTGATGGAGGCAAGATTGGACTCTGAGAGCCGCCTCATAGGCCGGGAAGACGACCGTTCCCTCATAGCGGTGAATGGCGCGTAGCAGCGGAACGATGCTGTTGGCCACGCCAAGGCATTGCAGGCGATCGACATGCGGCAGGGCGTCGGCCAATTGCTCGAGCGTATCGCAGAGCCGCAGCTTTCCCGATGTGCCCGTCTCATCATGGCGCCGGGCACTGCTTCATCGCCGAACCCAGCGGCTTGGGACAGATGGCCGCAGTCTTGCCACGGCGCCGTGCCGGCGTGCCTTTTCCTGCCCAACGACCGCCTGCTGACCGAACTGGCATCGAGGCTGCCCAAACCGAAACGACAGGGCTTTGACCTAGATCAAGGCCGACAGTCCCCGATTGAGGAACTCATGCGGCCGTCGGCATCCGCCGGAATTCGAGATCGGGGACTTGCGATGAGATTTGGCACGGAGATCGTTCTTCTAAGCCTCTTTGCTTTTGCGGCGCTTGTGGCCGCCGGCTTCGGCGTGGACGAACCCTTTCGCCAGCATATGTGGGTCTTGTTCTTCGTCTTGGCTGGCTTCACCACGATCCTGTTGCGCACGACGGACTTCAAGCCGGCGATCCCCGTTGACCCCGGCGCGTATATGGACGGTCCGGTCCGCTACGGCGCCATCGCAACCATATTCTGGGGGGGTGTCGGGATGCTGGTCGGCGTGATTATCGCGCTGCAACTCGCTTATCCCGACCTGAATGTCGCGCCATGGTTCAATTTCGGCCGTCTGCGCCCGCTGCACACCTCTGGTGTCGTCTTTGCCTTCGGCGGCAACGCGCTTCTGTGCACCTCCCTCTACGTGGTGCAACGCACCTGCCGCGCCCGCCTGTTCGGCGGCAATCTGGCCTGGTTCGTCTTCTGGGGTTACCAGCTCTTCATCGTCATGGCCGCGACCGGCTATCTGCTCGGCATCACCGAGAGCCGCGAATACGCCGAGCCCGAATGGTATGTCGACATCTGGCTGACCATCGTCTGGGTCGCCTATCTGCTGCTCTTCCTCGGCACCATCCTGAAGCGCAAGGAACCGCACATCTACGTCGCGAACTGGTTCTACCTGTCCTTCATCATCACCATCGCGATGCTGCACGTCGTCAACAACCTGTCGATGCCGGCCTCGTTCGTCGGATCGAAGAGCTATTCGGCTTTCTCCGGCGTCCAGGACGCGCTCACGCAATGGTGGTACGGCCACAACGCCGTCGGCTTCTTCCTCACCGCCGGCTTTCTCGGCATGATGTACTATTTCGTGCCGAAGCAGGTGAACCGGCCGGTCTACTCCTACCGCCTCTCGATCATCCACTTCTGGGCCCTGATCTTCCTCTACATCTGGGCGGGCCCCCATCACCTTCACTACACCGCCCTGCCCGACTGGGCTCAGACGCTCGGCATGGTGTTTTCAATCATGCTGTGGATGCCGTCCTGGGGCGGCATGATCAACGGCCTCATGACCCTGTCAGGCGCCTGGGACAAGATCCGCACCGATCCGATCGTGCGCATGATGGTCGCGGCCATCGCTTTCTACGGCATGTCGACCTTCGAAGGCCCGATGATGTCGATCAAGGCCGTCAACTCGCTGTCCCACTATACGGACTGGACAATCGGCCACGTCCATTCGGGCGCGCTTGGCTGGGTCGGGCTGATCTCGTTCGGCGCCATCTACTACATGGTGCCGAAGCTGTGGAACCGTCAGCGGCTCTATTCGCTGCGGCTCGTCACCTGGCACCTCTGGCTGGCGACGCTCGGAATCGTCGTCTACGCCGCGGTCATGTGGGTCTCCGGCATCATGCAGGGCCTGATGTGGCGCGAGTACGACGAGCAGGGTTTCCTGGTCTATTCCTTCGCTGAGACGGTCGCGGCCATGCACCCCTACTACGTCATGCGCGCCGCGGGCGGCGCTCTCTACCTTGCCGGCATGCTGATCATGGCATGGAACATCACCATGACCATTCTAGGCTACCAGCGCGAGGAACAATCCCAGCCGGGATCCACGCCCGCCCTCCAGCCTGCCGAATAAGGAGCCAGACATGGGCTTGATGGACAAACACGCGCTCATCGAGAGGAACGCCACGCTTCTTCTCGTCGGGTCCCTGTTGGTCGTGACCATTGGGGGCATCGTCGAGATCGCGCCGCTCTTCTACCTCGATAACACGATCGAGAAGGTCGAAGGCATGCGGCCTTACTCGCCGCTAGAGCTTGCGGGACGCGACATCTATGTCCGCGAAGGCTGCTACCTCTGCCACAGCCAGATGATCCGGCCGTTCAGGGACGAGGTCGAGCGCTACGGCCACTACAGCCTAGCCGCCGAGTCGATGTACGACCACCCGTTCCAATGGGGTTCCAAGCGCACCGGACCGGACCTTGCCCGCGTCGGCGACCGCTACTCCAACAGCTGGCACGTCCAGCACCTTGCCGACCCCCGCTCGGTGGTGCCGGAATCGATCATGCCCGGCTATGCCTTCCTGAAGGACACGCCGATCGACGTGAAGGATTTCTCCACGCATCTGGTCGCGAACCGGCGCGTCGGCGTTCCCTATACCGACGACATGATTGCCAACTCCAATGCGGACCTGATGGCGCAGGCCGATCCCAGCGCCGATACGTCGGGCCTGGAAGCGCGCTATCCCAAGGCCAAGATCGGCGACTTCGACGGCAATCCGCAGCAGGTTACCGAGATGGATGCGCTCGTCGCATATCTGCAAATGCTCGGCACGCTGGTCGACTTCAAGACCTATGACGAAGCCGCCGGCTATCGCTGAGGAGAGTGACCGATGGACTACAATTTGATGCGGGAGTTTGCCGACAGCTGGAGCCTGCTCGCCATGGCGCTGTTCTTCGTCGGCTGCGTTGCCTTCGCGCTCCGCCCCGGCGGCAAGGCGCACGCCGACCAGGCCGCACAGATTCCACTCAAGGACGGCTGATCATGAGCAGCGAGCATATCGACGAAATCTCGGGCATCGCGACGACCGGTCACGAATGGGACGGGATCAGGGAACTCAACAATCCGCTGCCGCGCTGGTGGGTGATCACCTTCTACATCACCATCGCGTGGGCGCTCGCCTACACGATCGCCTATCCGGCGTGGCCGATGATCAGCTCTGCCACCCAAGGCGTTCTGGGCTTCTCCAGCCGCAACGACGTCAAGAACGAGATGGCCGCCGCCGAGACGGCCAAGGCTCAGTATGTCGCGGCGATCCAGGCCAAGAGCGTCTCCGAGATCGCCGCCGATAACGCGTTGCGCGAGTTCGCCGTCGCCGCGGGCGGCGCTGCGTTCAGGGTCAACTGCGTGCAATGCCACGGCTCCGGCGCGCAAGGGTCGACAGGGTTTCCGAACCTCAACGACGACGATTGGCTATGGGGTGGAAAGACCGACCAGATCCAGCAGACGATCACGCACGGCATTCGCTTCGCCACCGATGCCGATACTCGCCAGTCGGAGATGACCGCCTTCGCCGATGTGCTGAAGCCTGACCAGATCGCTGAGGTCAGCGCTTATGTCGCCAGCCTCTCGGGCCCTGTCCAGGACAAGAACCTGGTCGGCCCCGGCGCCAAGGTCTTCGCCGACAATTGCGCCGCGTGCCATGGCGAGAATGCAAAGGGCAACCGGGAGCTTGGAGCGCCCGACCTTACCGACGCCATCTGGCTTTATGGGTCCAGCGAGGCGGCGATCGCGGCGCAGGTCCGCACGCCGCATAACGGGGTGATGCCTGCCTGGGGCGGGCGCCTCGGCGAGACGACGGTCAAGGAACTGGCGGTCTATGTTCATTCGCTTGGCGGCGGAGAATAGGAAGCGGGGCCTATTCTCGGCCCTCGGCCGTGCAAGCGACGAGGCCCGGCCCGAGCCGGGCCTCGACCTGTTCCATCGGCGGTTTTTGACCTGGGTCAACGCGCTGCGATGAGACCTCCGGCAAGACTGCCCGATGAGAGCGGCTCCGTACTTTGCCGCCGTTGGAGATGCATGTGCTCGCCCAGACGCAGGTAGAACGGCTCGAGGCCGAAGCGGTGAATTCCGCGAAGTCGCGCCAGCCTCTCTACGCCGCGCGCAAGAAGATCTTTCCGAAGCGCGCCTCGGGCCGTTTCCGCCAGTTCAAGTGGCTGGTGATGGCGATCACGCTCGGCATCTATTACCTGACGCCGTGGCTGCGCTGGGATCGCGGCTCCTTCGCTCCTGATCAGGCTGTGCTTGTCGATCTGGCGAACCGCCGCTTCTACTTCTTCTTCATCGAGATCTGGCCGCAGGAATTCTACTACGTCGCCGGCCTCCTCATGATGGCAGGCGTCGGCCTGTTCCTGGTCACGTCCACGGTCGGGCGAGCCTGGTGCGGCTACGCCTGCCCGCAGACCGTCTGGGTCGACCTGTTCCTCGTGGTCGAGCGCGCGATCGAAGGCGACCGCAATGCCCGCATGAAACTGGACGCCGCTCCCTGGACGGCGCGCAAGCTGTTCCTGCGTTCCATCAAGCACGTCATCTGGCTGGCCATAGGGATGGCCACCGGCGGCGCTTGGATCTTCTACTTCGCCGATGCGCCGACATTGCTCATGGAAGTCGTGACCGGCACGGCGGCGCCCGTCGCCTATGTCACGATCGCCGTTCTGACAGGCACCACCTATGTGTTCGGCGGGCTGATGCGCGAGCAGGTTTGCACCTACATGTGCCCGTGGCCGCGCATACAGGCCGCCATGCTCGACGAGAACTCGTTGACCGTGACCTATAACGACTGGCGCGGCGAACCGCGCTCACGTCACGCGAAGAAGGCACTGGCCGCCGGACAGCTGGTCGGCGATTGCGTCGACTGCAACGCCTGCGTCGCCGTCTGCCCGATGGGCATCGATATCCGCGACGGCCAGCAACTGGAATGCATCACCTGCGCGCTCTGCATCGACGCTTGCGACGGTGTCATGGACAAGCTCGGCCGCGAACGCGGCTTGATCTCCTACGCGACGCTGGCGGACTACAACGCCAACATGGCGGTGGCGACCGCCGGCGGCACCAGTCCGGTCAATCCGGCGCTGGTGAGAACGCCGAGCGGCAGCTTCGCCGACGGATTGGCGCATTTCCACCTGAGCAAGATCTTCCGCCTGCGCACCTACATCTATCTGGGCGCCTGGTCGGCGATCGGGCTTGTCCTCGTCTATTCGCTGCTGACCCGCGAGCGGCTGGAGCTGAATGTCCTTCATGACCGCAATCCTCAGTTCGTGACGCTTTCGGACGGCTCGATCCGCAACGGCTACACCGTCAAGCTGCTCAACATGATCCCCGAGCCGAGAACGATCGAGGTTACGTTGCAAGGGCTGGACGGCGGCGAAATGAGCATCGTCGGCATCGACCAGCCCTCGAGCCGCACATTTGCCGTCGCGGTCGAGCCCGACAGGTTGAATGTCCTCAAGGTCTTCGTCCGCCAACCAACCGAGCTGATCAAAGCGCCCGTGCAGAGCTTCGAATTCCGGATCGCGGACAAGGCGAGTTCCGAATCCGCCCAGTACACCGCCAGTTTCAACGCACCCGAGAACCGCAAATGAGCACCGATACACGAAAGCCGCGCGAGTTCACCGGCAGGCACATGCTGGCCTCCATCCTCGCCTTTTTTGCGGTCGTCATCGGCGTGAACCTGACCATGGCAACTCTCGCCCGCCGGAGTTGGACGGGTCTGGTCGTCGAGAACACCTATGTTGCCAGCCAGCAGTTCAACGAGCGGGTCAGGGAAGGACGCGCGCAAGCCGCGCTCGGCTGGAAAGGCAAGTTGACCATCGCCCCCGGCGAGGTCCGCTACAGCCTTGCCGATACACAGGGAAATCCGGTGCCGCTTCACGGCGTCAAGGTCTTGTTCCGGCATCCGACCTACGAGACCGAGGACGAGGCTTTGACGCTCGCCGCGGCCACGGGCGGCGTTCCTTCGAAAACGGGGGAATTTGCCGCCCGGCACACACCGAGGGACGGCGTCTGGATCGTCGAGATCGATGCCGACGCCGGGCTGACATTGCCGTTTCGCGATGTTCGTCGCCTCATGATCTCGAAAGGAGCCCTGCAATGAGCTGCTGCGCACCGGGTGCCGCAATGGCGTTGGATATCGCCGATGCGGCGTCTGCTTCGCCCTCGAGTGACGAGATCAGGCTTGCCAGCCGCAACCTCGGCGGCGACATTCACCAGACCGAACTGTCGGTGCCGACCGTTCACTGCGGGGCCTGCATCCAGACGATTGAAGCCGCCCTTGCAAAGATCGAGAACGTCGACTCCGCGCGCGTCAACCTGTCGACGAAACGCGTAACGGTTCGCTGGCAGGGCGGCAGGGTCCCACCTTTCTTTGCCGTGCTTGGCCGGCTCGGCTATCAGGCACATCTTTTCGACCCCGAGACGCACGAGAAGGACAAGGCCCTCTCGGAACTGATCCGGGCCGTCGCAGTCGCCGGTTTCGCCGCTGGAAACATAATGCTTTTGTCCGTTTCGGTCTGGTCTGGCGCCGAGGGCCCGACGCGGGACCTGTTCCACTGGCTGTCGGCGCTGATCGCCATGCCTGCCCTCTTCTTCGCCGGCGGCATCTACTTCCGCTCCGCCGCGAACGCTTTGCGTCACGGCCGCATGAACATGGATGTCCCGATAGCGGTGGGCGTATCGCTGGCATATGCGATGAGCCTCTACGAGACCATCAACCACGGCGATCACGCCTATTTCGATGCCTCGGTCTCGCTGCTCTTCTTCTTGTTGATCGGCCGCACGTTGGATCATGTGATGCGCGAGCGGGCTCGAACGGCCGTCAATGGCCTTTCGCGACTTGCAGCGCGGGGATCGGTGGTGCTGCGCGATGACGGCACGCGCGAATACGTGCCCGTTGCCGAGCTGACGCCGGGGATGCGCCTGCTGATCTCGGCCGGGGAGCGGATTCCTGTCGACGGCGACATCATCAGCGGCAATTCCGATCTTGATTGCTCGCTCGTCTCCGGCGAAAGCACGCCGAAATCCGTCAGCGCCGCGACCCATGTCCAGGCCGGAACGCTCAACCTCACCGGTCCGCTGACGATGCAGGCGACCGCGGCCGCGAAGGATTCCTTCCTGGCGGAAATGGTTCGGCTGATGGAAGCCGCGGAAGGCGGGCGCGCGCGCTACCGGCGCATCGCTGATCGCGTATCGGCGCTCTACGCGCCGGTGGTCCATATCGCGGCTTTCGCGACCTTCCTTGGTTGGATGGTGGCGTCCGGCGATTGGCACCGGGCCATGACGATCGCCATCGCCGTGCTCATCATCACCTGCCCGTGCGCCCTCGGTCTCGCGGTGCCGATCGTGCAGGTCATGGCGGCCCGGCGCCTGTTCGAGGCTGGGATCATGGTCAAGGACGGCTCCGCCATGGAGCGCCTGGCCGCAGTCGATGCGGCTGTCTTCGACAAGACCGGAACACTGACCCTGGGCCGGCCCCGTCTCACCAATGCGTCATCGATCGATCCAACCATGCTGGCGATGGCGGCAAGCATGGCCGCGCATTCGCGTCATCCGTTCTCAAGGGCCCTGGCGATCCATGCCGGCGTTTCGGGCCGGCCTAGGCTTGTCTCGGTGCGGGAAGAACCCGGCTTTGGCATCGAGGCCGAAGCCGGCGGCGACATCTGGCGCCTTGGGCGGCGTGGCTGGGCCGGATGGAAGGCCCGGGCCGGAGGTGAAGGCAAGCTCGGCGGCCATGGCGGAACCGTTCTGTCAAGGAACGGCACGATCGTCGCGTGCTTTGCCTTCGAGGACGCGCCGCGGTCCGATGCCAATGCGGCTGTCGGAAGCATGAAGCGCGCCGGCGTGTCCGTCGAAATGCTTTCCGGCGATACGAAGAGAGCGTGCGGCGAGGTTGCCAGGTCACTGGGCATCGACAGCTTCGTGCCGGCGCTGCTTCCTTCGGGCAAGGTCGAGCGGATCGAGACGCTGGCCCGCGCCGGCCACAAGGTTTTGATGGTCGGCGACGGACTCAACGACACGCCCGCGCTTGGGGCGGCGCATGTGTCCATGGCGCCTGCCAACGCGGCCGACGTCGGCCGCAAGGCGGCCGACTTCGTCTTCCTGCGCGAAAGCCTGCTGGCGGTGCCGCTTGCCTTGGACCTGTCGCGCAAGGCAGGCCGGCTCATCCGCCAAAACATCGCAATCGCGATCGTCTACAATGCCTTTGCCGTGCCGATCGCCATCTTGGGTTATGTGACGCCGCTGATCGCAGCCATCGCAATGTCAGCGTCCTCACTGATCGTGATCGCGAACGCGATGCGGCTGAGAGGAGCCGCGACGGGGGCCGCTCCCCAGCAACGTGAGCGTCGTCAGCACCGCACCGTCATCGTTGAAGCGGCCCGTTGATGACCACGCTTGTCTATCTCATTCCCGTGGCCCTGTTCCTGGGAGCGCTCGGCCTGTCGGGCTTCCTGTGGGCGCTACGCAGCGGACAATACGAGGACCTTGATGGGGCTGCCGAGCGGATCCTGATCGACCCGGACGACAGCGAGAACGAAATCGCGCGCCGAAAATGAGGCAGATCAAAGCGCGGCCCGCCTAGAAGCCTCTAAACATGCGAGAAACGATGGAGGCTTACATGCAGGCCAGTGCCATAATGATAACCCCGGTGATCACGATTGACCCGGCAACCCCCGTCGCCGGCGCAGTGGAACTGATGCTGTCTAAGAAGATCAGCTGTCTGCCGGTCGTCGGCGCTGATGGAACGCTGGCTGGCATGGTCAGCGAAGGCGACTTCCTGCGTCGAGCGGAGCTTGGCACCCAGCGCGCGCGCGCACGCTGGCTGCAGTTCCTCCTGGGCCCCGGCAAGATCGCAGACGAATATGTTCGCGCCAACGGGCGGCGGGTCGACGAGGTGATGACAACGGATGTCGTCTCGGCGTCCCCTGGTGCCTCGCTCGCCGAAATCGTTGAACTGATGACCCGCCACGCCATCAAGAACGTTCCGATCGTCGAAGCTGGCGAGATTCTCGGCATCATCACGCGATCGGACCTCTTGCGCGCTTTGGCTCGTGTCCTGCCGAAATCGGGCGCGACGACCGCCGATGACGAGTTGATCCGCAGGAGCGTCGTCGCTGAGTTGCAGAGCCAATCCTGGTGTGGTGGCGACTTGATCGGCGTGACGGTGGACAACGGGGCTGTCGAATTGAATGGCGCGATCTTTGACGAGCGCCAGCGCAAGGCGGCGGTCGTGGCGGCCGAAAACGTCGCCGGCGTGAAGGCGGTCAAGGACAGCCTGTTCTGTGCGGAACCGTTTTCGGTGGTGCTTGTGTCCTAGAACGACGCCTGCCGGAGCCACACCGCGGTTCCGGTTCTGCCGGGGCTAGGTGGCCGCCAACGGGATCAGTGGTCCGAGAAGCAAGACGGCGAATGCTATCAGCGCTGCGCCAGCAACCCAGTCAACCGTGGTTCGGCCCCCGCTGAACCTGCTGCCAAGCAGGATCCAAAAGGTTCCCGTGACAGCCGTGGTCGCCAGCAGCACGACCCAGTACACACCCAGCGCCTGGGGCTTGGCGTCCGCCGGCACCATTGCCAGGCAATAGATGAATCCCTTCGGATTGATGGCACTTGTCGCGAAAACTGTAATGGCGTCGGCCTTTTTGGATGTGTTGGCGCCAACGCCAGGCATCAGACGCAGGCCAAGAACAACCAGCCATCCGGCTGCAACCAGCTTGATTATCAGGACGGCGCCGGGCGACACCAAAGGACGAAGCGAAAACCAGCAGGCGGATGCGATCCCGTACCCGCATGCCTGGGCGATCAACAGGGCGATCGCTTTCTCTCGCTTGATCGCTCCCGCCATCAAGAGAGCATTGGTCGGCCCTGGCGCGGCAAAAAGCAGAAATGCTTCAAGAAAATGCACACTGTTCAAGCTGTTTCGTCCCGTGGATGCCGACCAATTGATCGCGGAGGTCTCGCTTGCGGCGACTCTCGTCAGACCCTTGCTGGATCATCAATCTCCGCCGGGTGAGTGCCATGTTGGTGCTGTTCAAGACTTTGCCCGATGGCCATCCGTCAGTTCGACAGGAGGCGGCTGATGCCGCTCTCGTCGATCAGCGAGCGCGTGACACCGCCAAAAGCCCATTCCCTCAGTCGGCTGTGACCATAGGCCCCTGAAACGATCAGGTCGGCATGGATCGAGAGCGCAAAAGTCACGAGCTTGCCGCCGTCCGTGTCGCCTATGATCACCTCGCTTCGTGCGGTGATGCCGTGCTGCTCCAAGAAAACAACGATGTCGGCGAGGCTGTTTCGAACATCCTCTCCGAAGCCGGATTCCATGGTGGCGACGACCACCTCGTTTGCTTTAGCCAGGAGGGGCAAGGCATCAGACAGGGCCTACGTGCTTCCCGGCTGTCCTTCCAGGCGACAAGGGCAGTCTTGCTCAAAAAATGCTCGGCATTGGCCGCAGTGACCAGTACAGGCCGGCCTGCGCCGAGCACAACGCTCGCGATATCAACCTCCCGGTAGACATTCTCCCCGCCATCCGCTGTTACGATGAGATCGGCTGAACGAGCTGCCAAGCCCAGAGCGCGCGTCGGGCCGCATACGTGTTGTCTCCATTCGCTGCTGACCGAGGGCGGGACAAGCTTCTCGAATAGCTCGCGCAATTCGGCGAGACGTTTGTCGATCTCGAGGCGCTGGATCTGCATCACCTTGCCTTCGTGGACCATGCCTTCCCCCGTTGCGACCAACGGCGGAAGTCGGCGGCAGCGAGGCCGATCAGGTGAGCATCGAAGCGCTGCGCGAGCTCTGTTGCCAGATTGAGGATCGCCGCCGGGTTGCATCAACGGCTAGGTTGACGACCATCGTTTTGTAGGCCATTCGGGCACCTCGCCTGGAAGCGGAATACATCGTCATTTGCATACTGCGAACGAACCGCGCCTTGATACCGATCAAATGCTCAAAGCAGCCTGTTTGGCGAGCAGGCGGATGAGTGCTACATCATCCATCATTGCTCTTCCCCGATCCGGAGTTCGCTTGTGAGCAAGAAGGGGCAAGCTTCGCCCGAAACTGTGGCAAAAGCGGCCCAGCTGGCAGGCAGTCGACTGCAACACGACAATATGCCGGAACATGAGCTTCTTGCGCTGATGTTCGATCAGGCTCCAGGTTTCATGACCTTGCTCAGCGAGCCTGGGCACGTTTTCCAGTTGACCAATGCGGCTTACCAGCGACTGATCGGTCAGCGGCAAGTTATCGGCAAGCCGGTGCGCGAGGCGTTGCCGGAGCTCGAGGGCCAGGGCTTCTTCGAATTGCTCGATCGTGTCAGCGAAACCGGCGAGCCTTATGTGGGCCGCAATGCCAAAATCGTCCTACGCAACGCCGAGACGGGTATGGCGGAAGAACGCATCCTGGACTTCGTCAATCAACCCATTAGAGCCAGGGATGGCCGCATCAGCGCTATCTTCGTACAGGGCACGGATGTCAGCGACCTGTCGTTTGCCAACGCTTCACTGCAATTACGCGAGGATCACCTGCGTTCGATCCTGGCGACGGTGCCCGATGCAATGATCGTCATCGACGAAAGCGCCCTGATCCAATCTTTCAGTACGGCGGCCGAGACGTTGTTCGGCTACAAGGCCAGCGAAGTCATCGGTCAAAACGTCAAGTTGCTGATGCCCCCGCCTTACCGGGAGGAGCATGACGGGTATATGCAGCGTTACCTGATGACGGGAGAGCGCCGCATCATCGGGCTGGGCCGTACGGTGACCGGGATGCGCAAGGACGGATCGACCTTTCCCATGGAGCTCTCCGTGGGCGAAATGCACCCCGGAACGGGTCGCTTCTTCACCGGTTTCTGCCGCGACCTGACGGAACGCCACAGAGCCGAAGCGAGGATTCAGGAGCAGCAGCAGGAACTGCTTCATATGGCGCGGTTCACCGCACTCGGGGAAATGGCTTCGACACTGGCGCACGAGATAAACCAGCCGCTGACGGCGATCACGAACTATCTCAAAGGCAGCCGCCGCCTGCTCGAAAAGAGCAAAGACGACAATGCCGTCATGTTGGAGGATGCTGTCGAAAAGGCCGCCGAGCAGGCCTTGCGCGCCGGGGATGTCATCCGTCGTCTCAGGGATTTTGTCGCTAGGGGCGAAAGCGAGCGTCAGGTCGAACGTCTGCCGGCGCTGATCGAGGATGCCTCGTCGCTGGCTTTGGTTGGTGCGAGAGAGGCGGACGTGCGCGTCACTTACGATCTCGATCCGGGGGCCGAGCTTGTTTTGACCGACCGTATCCAAATCCAGCAGGTGCTGCTGAATCTGATGAGAAATGCCGTGGAAGCCATGCAGGGGCAGCCGCGCCGCGAGCTGCGTATCGTCACCTTAGCGCGGCACGACGGCATGACGGAAGTTAGCGTTATCGACACTGGTCCGGGCTTGCCCCCTGAGGTCTCAGCTCAGCTCTTCCAGCCTTTCGTCACCACCAAGAAGCAGGGCATGGGCGTCGGCCTGTCCATTTGCCGTACTATCGTTGAGTCCCATGGTGGTCATATCTGGGCAGAGTCGGCAGCCGGCGGTGGGACCGCATTTCGGTTCACTTTGCGCGCCGTGGAAAGGGAAGAGGTCGCCAATGGCCAGTGATGTCGTGCATGTGGTCGATGATGACGTCGACGTCCGCAAGTCTCTGGGCTTCCTTCTTGCGACAGCCGACTTTGCGGTGCGCCTCTATGAATCGGCAACAGCATTCCTGGCAACAGACCCGAAGGAGGTCGACGGCTGCATCGTCACCGACGTGCGCATGCCGGGCATCGACGGCATAGAATTCCTGCGGCAGTTGAAGGCTCGCGGCCATGCCGTGCCGGTCATCGTCATGACCGGGCACGCGGACGTGGCGCTGGCAGTACAAGCGATGAAGGAAGGAGCGGCCGATTTCATCGAGAAGCCATTCGACGACCAGGTGCTGATCGGCGCAATTCGCTCGGCGGTCGATAACCGTAACCGCGGGGTGGCGTCACACCCGCAAGCCGCCGACATTCGGAAAAATCTGTCCACGCTCTCGGATCGGGAACGTCAGGTGCTGGACGGTCTCGTTTCGGGTTTGCCGAATAAGACGATAGCCTACGATCTTGGGATCAGTCCGCGCACGGTCGAAATCCATCGCGCGAACCTCATGAGCAAGATGGGCGCCGGCAGTCTTTCGCATCTGGTGCGTATGGCTTTGATCGCCGATCCCAAGGGCTGAAAAGGCGTTGCGCGAAGGCAAGCACTTTGGTTGCGGAAAGCCGAACTGAAAACCGTTCCATACCTTCGGAATTGCTCTACGAGGGGTTCTGACAATCCTCTTGGCCTCTTTCCAGATGCCAGGCGCGCCAATGTGTCGGCCGGATATCGACCCGGATGCCGGTAACGGCATGCCGCCATCCCTCGCGCCCTTTTTCGCACGGAAATACAAGCGCGTGTAGGCCCTCCTCGTCCAGAACGGCTAGTTCGAGGCTGCGGCCAAACGGAGCGCTTGCGATTGGATTCCACATCCGGTCAGCGTGGGCCGAAAGGTGGCCCGGCGCTTTGATTTGGATCAGTTTTGGCGCGGCCTACGCCTAGAATCTGCGCATCTCACGACCAGGCGCCCTGCAATTTGACACAGCTCAAAGCGGCGCCCTTTCCTCGTTCGTAGTTTGGGTCCAGCGGATCGAACCGTCGCACCCACGGCGCGCCTCCTGAACAGGAAACTTACACATGAACTACCAGCGGTTCTTCGAAGACGCGATCGACCAGCTCCACGCCGAGCGGCGCTACCGCGTTTTCGCCGACCTCGAGCGCATCATGGGCAAGTTTCCACGCGCCATCTGGCGCTCCAACGGTCGCGCCCAGGAAATCACCGTCTGGTGCTCCAACGACTATCTCGGCATGGGCCAGAATCCGGACGTCATCGCCGCCTTCCAGAACGCGGCGGGCCGGATGGGCT
>NZ_RZSF01000150.1:0-15855 GCF_004023325.1 Mesorhizobium sp. M1A.F.Ca.ET.072.01.1.1
CTCGTGAGCAGGACGTCTCCGGCTCTGCTTGCGACGGATCGCGGTCCTCAGGGCAGCTGGCCGCGCGAAGGTCCGAAGCGGCCCGGACGTATCTCAGGGAAGAGGACGCGGGCTGCTTCGACTGAACCATTTGTCTTTCGTCGCCCCCCGCACCGGCACCGGTTCACGCAGGGTTGCGCTCGGGAACCATGGCGCTCCTGAAGCAAACTTGCGATTTGACGCCCTCAGCTTGACCTTGCGGCGAGGCCTGTCCTCTGATTCCCTGATCTTGGCGGGACCATCTGATTCGTTTGCTAGTTGCTCTGGCGCAGCCGCTGCGTCCCGTAGAGAGATCACAATGACCGCCAAGCCGGAAATCCTGGAGATGAGACCTAAGATCACCGTTGTCGGGGTCGGTGGCGCTGGCGGAAACGCTGTCAACAACATGATCGCTGAAGGCCTGCAGGGGGTCGAGTTCGTCGTCGCCAATACCGACGCCCAGGCGCTCACCATGTCAAAGTCGCCGCGGCTGATCCAGTTGGGTGCGCATGTGACCGAGGGCTTGGGCGCCGGATCTCTCCCCCACGTCGGCAGCGCGGCCGCTGAGGAATCCATCGACGAGATCATGGATCATCTGGCGGGAACGCACATGTGTTTTATCACGGCGGGCATGGGAGGCGGCACCGGGACTGGCGCCGCGCCCGTCATTGCGCGTGCGGCGCGCGATGCCGGCATTTTGACGGTGGCCGTTGTTACCAAGCCTTTCACGTTCGAGGGCAAGCGCAGGTCTCAGGCCGCCGAAGAGGGCATAGAACGCCTTCGCGAAAGCGCCGACACCGTGATCGTCATCCCCAACCAGAACCTTTTCAGGGTCGCAGATGCCAGGACGACGTTTGCCGATGCCTTCGCTATGGCGGACCGTGTTCTCTACGCCGGTGTCGGCTGCATCACGGATCTCATCGTGAAGGAAGGCCTGATCAATCTCGATTTTGCCGACGTGAAGTCGGTGATGCGGGACATGGGCCGGGCGATGATGGGAACCGGTGAAGCCTCGGGGGAGGGCCGCGCAAGGACGGCGGCCGAGGCAGCAATCGCCAACCCGCTGCTCGATGAGGCTTCCATGACGGGCGCCAGAGGCTTGCTCGTATCGATCTGCGGCGGCACGGACATGACGCTCTTCGAGGTCGACGAAGCCGCGACACGGATACGCGAAGAGGTCGACGCCGACGCCGACATTATCGTCGGCGCCATCTTCGACCAGGCGTTGGCCGGAAAGTTTCGGGTGTCGGTCGTCGCGACGGGTCTGCGGAAGAGCGAAGACATGCCGCAGCTTCAGCAGAGGATCGCCTGAAGCCGGCCTTCCTGGTTGGCGAGATCCCGCGGCGAATCTCTGCTCGTCGCTATGATCTGGTTGGCTTTCGGTGGACTGCCAAGGCCCCTGCGGCCGGGATCGCGGCGAGCGATCGTAGCTAGGGTTTTCAGTCGAACGAACTGGAGCAGATCAGCTGGCCGTTTTTTGTAACGGGCCATTCTCTCGGCGATGAGGCCCGAGCGGGCTGCGATCTTTGCGCCGGCGCCGGTGAACATTTTTCCCCTGAGACAGTTTGGAGTGCCTTGGGGAATACCGGAAAGCCACTTGGACAACACGGGATTAACGGACAGCACGACCAGTGACGCGGAGCGCTTACTCGCTGTCCGGTCCGCGGGTCTGCAGTGGATCACGGTGGCCGGCTCATATTTCGCCACTGAGGACGGCGAGCCGTGGATGCCGATCGGGCAGAATGACGCGATAAGCTGGCCTGAGCTAAATGGGCTGTTCCGGCGCAAGGACATAGCCGGCGTGGAGGCTCACCTCCGCTGGCTTAAGCAAAGCGGCGTCACCTGCCTCAGGCTGATGCTGGAATATGCTCAGGTCCGCCACCGCTACTTCGAGCGGCCGCTCGGTCGCTTCGTTCCTGCTATCGTGCGGCTGTGGGACGATCTTTTTCGTCTCTGTGAAAAGCACGGTTTGAGAATACTGCTCACCCCGTTCGATACATTTTGGCAGTGGCGGCACTGGCGTCATCACCCCTATAATCAGAGGAACGGCGGCGTGCTGGATCAGCCCTCGCGCTTTCTGGTCTGCACGGCCACGCGCCGCGCCATCAAGGCAAGGCTGGAATTCGCGGTGCGCAGATGGGGCGGCAGCGGCGCGCTCTTCGCTTGGGACCTCTGGAACGAGATCCATCCCGAGCAGGCCGAAGGCAGCGCCGACGATTTCGGCGACTTCATCCACGATCTCGGTGCTTTCGTTCGCCGGCTGGAGATTTCGCTCTACGGCCGCTCCCACCCGCAGACGGTTTCGCTCTTCGGACCGGAGCTTCGCTGGCGGGCGCACATGCCGCTCCGCGAACCTATCTTCCGGCATCCGGATCTCGACTTCGCCTCCCTCCACATCTACGAGGAGGGCACGATCGATCATCCCCGCGACACAGTGGCCCCGGCGCTCGGCCTGGGGCGGATCGTCGGCGAGGCCCTGGCCGAAACTCGCGATGGCCGGCCGTTCCTCGACAGCGAACATGGCCCGATCCATAGCTTCAAGGACAAGAAGATCACGCTGCCGGAGCCGTTCGACGACGAATATTTCCGCCATATGCAATGGGCGCACCTGGCTGCCGGCGGTGCCGGTGGCGGCATGCGCTGGCCGAACCGTACGCCGCATGTGCTCACACCCGGCATGCGGCGGGCGCAGCGCTCGCTGGCGGGTTTCCTGCCGCTGATCGACTGGAGTCGATTCCGACGTGTCCATCTCTGCGGCCGGGTGCGGGTTTCCCGCCCCGATGTCGCGGCGGTAGCCTGCGGCGACGATGCCCAGGCGGTGGCCTGGCTGGTGCACCGCGAAACGATCGGGCCCAACGGCATGCTGCAGGCCGACGTGCAAACCGAGCCCGTCATGATCGACCTGCCTGGGCTGGCTCCGGGTAGCTACCGCATAGTCGGCTGGGATACTGCGGCCGGCACGCAAGCGGCGGAATGGCGGGCGCAAGCGGACGGTAGGTTGAAGCTGGAGGTGCCACCGTTCGCGACCGATGTCGCGCTCGCGATCCGCCGATGCTGAGAGGGACCGAAGCCAGCCCGTCCGTCTCTGCTTTGCCTTGCTCGATGGCAAGCTCCGAGACCTTGCCGAGGCCGACCGGGAGTATCGGCGGTCTTCTACATTTTCGCGGCTGAGCGGGGAACACTTCATCCACCTTCGGGTTCGGAAGTTATGCGTCATGCGCCGCCCGCGGCAGCCCGCTCAGCTTCGGCAATGAACGAGGACCCGATTATTCCACTCGCGAAAGCGATCCGAGAGCGCAATGCGGTGCTCTTTGTCGGAGCTGGTGTTTCGATGAGCGTGGGGCTGCCTTCCTGGGAGAAGCTGATTGAGCGCATGGCGAGCGAACTCGGCCTGGATGGGGCAAGACCGCGTGATCGCTTCCAAACCCTGGCCGAGTATTACCGGATCAAGCACGGCAGCATCGGGCCGTTGCGCAGTTGGATGGACAGGCACTGGACCGTGACCAGGGAGAAGATTCGGGAGTCCGAACTGCATCGTCTGATCGTCGCGCTGGATTTTCCGGTGATCTACACCACCAACTATGACCGGAACCTCGAAGTCGCCTTTGAGATACACGGCCGCGCATACGTGAAGGTGGCCAATGCTCGGGATGTCTCGAAGGCTCGCCGGGACGTCGCGTGCATCGTGAAATTCCACGGCGACTTCGATGACGATTCCTCGCTGGTCCTTACGGAAACGGACTATCTCGATCGGCTATCCTTCGATTCGCCGCTCGATGTGCGGTTTCGTTCCGATGCATTGGGCAGCACGGTTCTGTTCGTCGGCTATAGCCTCTCGGACCTGAACATCCGGCTGCTGTTGCATCGGCTTTGGCAGACATGGAACCGTTCGGGCTACGAGGCGGATCGGCCGCCGTCATACATTTTCATGGCGAGCCGAGACCCCGTCGAAGAAGCCGTGCTGGGGCGTTGGGGTATCTCCGTGCTCACAGGCGACAACGACGATCCGGAAGTCGGCCTCGTGAGTTTCCTCAGTCGGCTGGCCGAGGTTGTGAACGATCAGGAGATCACGCTGGGCTGAACGCCGTTCAGCATGCGGCAAGAACGAAGAAGTTGCCCAACCCATAGAGGGCTTCGGCCGTTGGTCGACAGTGCCGGCCAATGCAAGGAGTAAGAATGTGCCACAAGCCGTTAGCCCAAACGTGAATCCAGCTGCCGGCGCTGTCACATTCGGCAGTTTTTTCATGGGCGGTTTCGAATGCTCCTCGCACCGGCGAAAGGATGGTGTGCGTCTCGATCTCGTGCGGGCGACTGGCCATGATTCTCACGCAGAACGCGACTATCGCGGCTGCGCGAACCTTGGCCTCAGAACTGTTCGTGACGGGCTACGCTGGCACCTGATCGAGAATGCGCCGGGCGTGTACGATTGGTCGAGTTGGGCGCCGATGATCGAAGCGGCAAATCTCGCCGGCGTTCAGGTCATCTGGGATGTCTTTCACTACGGAACCCCCGATTATCTTGACCAGGGCGGGACGGAGCTGATCGAGCGCTATGCCGATTTCGCAGCGGAAGCTGTCCGGTTGCATCGGGCCGTCAGCGGGAAGCCTGCGCTCGTCTGCCCGATCAACGAGATATCGTTCTTCGCCTGGGCAGTCGAAGTGGGCTATTTTCCACCGGCCGGCCCAAGCCGAAGGGGTTGGTTCAAACGCCACCTCGTCAAGGCTGCCGTGCAAGGCATACGAGCCATGCGCCAAGCGGATCCAGAATGCCGGTTCATCTGGGCCGAGCCGCTTATTCACATCGCGCCGCGCGATCGAAGCCGCGCGGAAATGCGGGCGGCTGAAAAAGTCCGTCAAGGACAGTTCGAAGCGTACGACATGCTGATGGGGCGCGTCGAGCCGCAGCTTGGCGGCAGCGAAGATCTCATCGATGTCATCGGTCTGAATTTCTACCCGCACAATCAGTGGTACCTGCACGGGCCAACAATCCCGATGGGGCATCACGAATACCGGGCTCTGTCGGAAATGCTCGTCGAGGTCGCCCAACGCTACCGACAGCCGATGTACATTGCGGAGACCGGTGCGGAAGGATCGGGAGGCCCGGCATGGCTTCACTATGTATGCGACGAGGTGCGGGAGGCTATGAACCAAGGCGCGCCGGTCGGGGGAATCTGCCTTTATCCGATCACGGCTTACCCGGGATGGGACAATTCACGCCACGCCGAAGTTGGCCTTTTCTCCGTCATTCATGCGGATGGATCGCGCCGCACCCGTCAGTCGATAGCCGAGGAACTGGCGAGGCAGCAGAGGCTGTTTGAGCAGCGTTCTCGACCCACGCAGCCTTGCATGCCGGAGTAGCAAGCGGCCTTAGCCCGGCACAGCCATTGCCGGCTGCAAGGCGCCTCCAATTGGGACCGTCTTCTGAATGCGGGCGAAAGTAGCCAGAGCCTGACCCACGACCTGGTCCATATTGTAATAGCGGTATGTCGCAAGGCGGCCGACAAACCAGACATCCGTGCGACTGGCGGACAAGGCTTCATATTGCTTGTAGAGCGCTTCGTTTTCCGGCCTGGGCACCGGGTAATACGGATCGCCAATGTCGGTCGGGTATTCATAGGTGAGGCTTGTCCGGGCGTTCTTCTGACCGGTCAAATGCTTATACTCGGTGATCCGGGTGAAGTCCTCCGTTTGCGGATAGTTGACCACAGCGACCGGCTGGAACTGTTCGCATTCGACGGTCACGTGCTCGAAACGCAGTGAGCGATACGGCAGGCGGCCAAGTCTCCAGTCGAAGAATTCGTCGACAGGGCCGGTGTAGATCAGCTTGCGGAACGGAATCCGGTCCCGGACCTCACGATAATCGGTCTGCAGCATGATCTTGATATTGGGATGGTTGAGCATGCGCTCGAACATGCGCGTGTACCCGTTCGCGGGCATGTGCTGGAAGCTGTCGCCGAAGTAGCGGTCGTCGCGGTTGGTCCTGGTCGGAACCCGGGCGGTTACCGATTTGCTGAGCTGGGAGGGGTCTACGCCCCATTGCTTCCTGGTGTAGCCGCGGAAGAATTTCTCATAGAGTTCCCGCCCGACAGTGCTGACCACGACGTCCTCGGCCGTGTGGACTTCCTCGATGGTCTCGCGGCGAGACGCGAAGAAGTCTTCCAGTTCCACCGGATCCAAATCGAGACCATAGAGGCGGTTGATCGTATCGAGATTGATGGGGATCGGGAGAAGCATTCCGTCGACCGCCGCCAGCACACGATGTTCATACGGCCGCCATGTCGTGAAGTGTGACAGATAATCCACGATGGACCGCGCATTTGTATGGAATATGTGCGGCCCGTAGCGGTGGATGAGGATGCCTGCTTCGTCGTAGCAGTCATAGGCGTTGCCACCGATGTGATTGCGGCGATCGATGAGGAGAACGCTTTCTCCCCGCTGCGAGGCAATCCGTTCGGCGAGAACGCTGCCGGCGAAGCCGGCGCCGACGATCAGCCAGTCGAACATGGTCAGGCGCTCCTGCGGAACGGGACGACCTTTTTCCGAGCACTGGCGTTCCTGATGTGAGCGGCCATGCCATTCCATGTGCGCTTCCAGGACATGTCCGCGAGATAGGCATCGACCTGCGGAAGCCGCGCCTCGCGCGATTGGGTAAGGACGGATCGCAGCTTGGTGTCGACGTCCTCGGCGTCCACTATGTCGACGAGCCCGGCTGCGCCGTAGGTTCGCACAACATCGACGATTGCTGTTGAGACCACCGGCAGGCCAGCGGCGAGGAACTCAGGCGTTTTTGTCGGGCTGATGAAGCGTGTGGCCTCGTTGAGCGCGAACGGCATCCAGCCGGCGTCCCAGTGGCGGAGATAATCTGGAAGATCGGCATAGGCTTTCCCGCCGAGCCAATGCAGATTGTCCGCTGTCGGCAGGCTGCTCGGGTCGATCTTGACCACCGGACCGAGCATGACGAAATGCACGTCCGGCATGGCCTTGGAGGCCTGGGCCACGAGATCGATGTCGAGGCGCTCGTCGATGACGCCGAAGAAGCCCACCCGTGGATGAGGAATGCCGAATTGATCGGCCGGGTCCTTGCCGGGTGTCCTTGCCTTGTGGAAGTGGCTGACGTCGATGCTGCTCGGAAACGGATAGATGGCACGGTGCTGGCAGCGCTTCGCTTCAAAGAGGCTCAAGCCGCCGGTGAAGACCACGTCGGCGCGCCCGAAGAGCGCTCGCTCCATCATGGCCAGCTCGGTTGGCGCATTCTTGAACGCCGAAAGTTCGTCCATGCAGTCATAGACGCAGACATCGCAATTGATGTGCGCGCTGAAGCGTAGGGCCATGGGCGTGTAGTACCAGGCGGTCAGGTTGGTGTGCGGCGTCGAAGCGATGATCCGGTCGAGATATTTGCGCTGCACGGCATCAGCTCTGGCCGGGCTTGTGCCAATTGGAAGCAGAGGAGTCGCGACCCGAATTGCCGGCGCCACCTCCGAGAAACGCATCGAAGGATGCGAGCGCTCCTCGAAAACAGGTTCCTCGAAATAGATAATCTCATGTTCCTTCGCGGCCAAGGTAAGAATATGTTGTGGACGCTGATAGACAAAATTCCATCGTAAATGAGAGAAGCATACCAGTAAGTCTTGCGTCTTCGTGGTTTTTCTGCGAGTTGGTATTCTTATTGCCGCGTCCATACAAATTTTCCCTAGTGGCAGAACGGTGTATACTGCGATTAACATTTGTTAATCGCAGGCAGCGGAGGCGAGATCCACCTTTCCGTCTAACTTTCCGTCGAATAACTTGTTCCAGCCGCGAACCGTTAAAGCGGCGAAGGATCATGCCGCGGGGCTGCTGCTCCTTTGGGCGTTGGGGCCAAGATTTGCACGCAGGTTCCTGGGGACGGTCACTCGGTGGCCGTATTTCGGTAGCATGGGCAGCTAAGCTGTTCGACGGCTCCAACGATTCGCCTGGACCGGAGCCAAACGAGCCTCAAACGGCCGGCAATTGCTGGGGCAGGTGATGAAGATCGAGTTCGAGACGAATGTGTTCCCGCTCTTCCATCCGCAGGCGGTGGATGATCTCAAGGATCCATGCCCCGTCTTTGACGGCAGGCTTTGGCACGTCTTCGGCTCGAGCGGCACGGTAACAACCGAGAGCTGGAAGATACTTCACGCAACCGCGCCGGAGCTGCATGGTCCCTGGACGGAGCACGAGCCCATCGAGCTTCCTGTCACAGGATCGGGCGTTGCCGCGCCCGGTGTTGTCTACGAGCTCGGCGTCTTCCACATGTTCATCCAGACCGAGTTCATGAAGTCCGGCGGCCGCTGTGAGCACGCGGTGTCGAATGATGGCTTCAACTGGGTGGTGCTCAACCCGGCAATCCTGTCGCTCCCTGGCACGGACGAAGATGGGATCTATGATCCGCATCCGGCGATCATCGGCGGCAAGCGCTACATCGCCTATTCCGGCATGCCGAAATTCAGTCGTGTGCCGCAACCCGATGTCTACCTGGCGCGCAGCCAGTCGGACTCGTGGTTCGGACCTTGGAAGCGGCTGGGCAGGATCCTCGACCATAGTGAGATCCCACACCACAATACGCGCGATGATCCCGACTACGAGTGGGGGATCGAAGGCGCCCAACTGGTCGAGCTCCCCGATGGCCGCGTGCTTCTCAACGCCACGTGCTTCCTTCCGCGGGGAGCGCGAGGAAGCCGACAACGCGTGTTTTTCGCCATCGCCGCCGAGGTTACCGGACCCTACGTTTCGATCGGTCCGGTTCTTGATCCAGGCGGGCCAGGAGAAAACGGTCACTCGACCGTCATGATCGAGGGCGAACAGCTAACGCTTTTTTATCAGAGCCGTGTCGCGGCGACGAACCATCGCTGGCGATATGGCCTCGCCAGATGCGATATCAGCGTCCTGTCGAAGGTTGCGTGACAGCCCGGGTTCCGACGCGGCGGGGTTCAATCATTTCAAAGCATAGAGATAGGCCGCGATATCACGCGCCTGCTGCTCGGTGATCCTCGTCGATGGCATGGCGGTGTGCGGATTAATCTCTCTGGCGCCGCGTATCCAGCGGATCAGGTTCTCCGGATTGTTCGCCAGCACGCCGCCGATAATGACCCGGCCGGCGAGGCTGGCGTCGAGGCGCGGGCCGACCTGACCTTGCGCGCCCGGCACGCCAGGGATCGTATGGCAGCCGGAGCAGCCGTTCGCGGTCATGATCGGAATGGCGCGCGCGCCCACGCCGCCGGTTGCCGCATCCGACTTGTGCCGGACACGATCACGCCGGTCGCCCCATAAGGCCACGGCGGCGACGGCTACGGCAACTACGATCATGGCGGCGAGGGCGCCGGCGATCAGTCTAGCCAGATCGGAGCGCATGCGTCGCCTCCCTGGTTCCGCTCTTGCTTATCCAGAGGCCGGCGAGCAGCAAAGCGGCTCCGCCATAGATCAGGCCAGCCGGAACCCACATCACCAGACCCGCAAGCTGCTGGTCCTCGATCGGGCTTAAACCCCACAGCGCTGCGCCACCGGCATTTTCCGGATACCAGAGTTTGGGCGACAGCAGCAGCAGCACGCCGAGCAGGCCGGTGTGCATCGAGGTGAAGAAGAGATGCATGACAGCGCTGCCATAGGCCTGCTGCCGACCGGAACGGGGCAGAAGCGCCCACCAGAACAGCAAGGCAGTGCCGAGGAAGCTCGCATGCTGGGTATAGTGCAGCACGCCCCGCTGCAGGGCTGCCTCGAACAGGAACGGGATGTGCCAGATCCAGATGGCGATCGCGTGGATGATTGTTGCGTTGAGAGGGCGGCTGGCGAAGGCCCAGACCGCCTGCAGCATCTTGCCATGCGTGAGCCTTCCCGTTCTCTGCCGAAACGCGACCGGTAATGCCCATACCAGGGCCGCGCCGGGGCGGGCTGCAACCAGCAGCGGAGCCGCCAGCGCCATCAGCAGCTCGTGCTCGATCATGTGAGCGGCAAAGACCCGCTCGCCGAGCGCATGGATCGGGCTGACCAGCGCTCCCGTCAGCACGCACCACCCTGCGGCGAACAGCAAGGTTTGTCGTATCCGCTCTGGTCGGCCTCGGCTGCTGCGGCGCCACAGCCGGTTGGCGCCGGTCGCATAGATGAGCGCCAGCGCAGCGAGCGGAAGCGTGATGGGAAGCGCAAGCGTCCAGCCGGCCTCGGGCGCGCCGGCGCCGTAGCAGATCGAGGTCGAGAAGAACGCCTCGAAGCTCATCGCAGGCACTCGTCGAGGATGAGCGCGGCGCTGGCCTGCATGAAGATGACGAGGGCAAACAGCAAAGCCGAAAGCATGCCGAGATCGGCGATGAATCGCTCGGTGCTGCGTGTACGCTCCGGTTTGAAGGCGGCGCCGCCTTGCCGCTTCGCCTGCCACGACAGGACGCCGCCGAGGAGCGAAAACACCATGAGCACCAGTGCGACGAGAAGCACCACCGGGACCTGGCGATTACATTGCCGGGGCACCAGCGCGTAATTCAGCTGCGTAGAGATGGCCCAGGCCAGAGGCCCCGACACAAGACCACCCCAGGACGTTCCCAAACGCAGCGCGCGCATCAGCCTAGCCTCGGGACCCAGTAGATGAGCAGATAGATCGGGATCCAGGTCAAGACCACGAAATCCCAGTAGAAGACGTTGTCGCCGACGTCGCCGAAACGCCGGCCGCTATAGGCGTGGCGCGTGAACATCAGCACTGTCAGAACGATCGTGTCGCCGACGTCGGTGATCAGATGGATGGTGTGCAGGCCGAGCAGCACCCAGAGCATCGAGCCATAAGCGTTGGTGTCCCAATAGATGTTCAGGGCCGGAAACTCGAACCAGCGCACGATGAGCGGCACGCTGCCGAGCAGCGACATCACCACCATGCCGATCCGCACCGGCCCGATGGCGCATTGCTTGGCGTAGCGGTTGAGGAGGTGGTTCGGCACCAGGCTGACGATGAGAAGCAGCGTCACGATCGTTCCCGGCCAATGGTTGGGCTCCGGGGCGCTCAGACGCCAGTTGGGCCACAAGGTCGCCAGATAGAGATAAGCGCCGGCCGCCAGCGCAAAGCCCATTCCTTCCAACGCCATGAAACCGAGCGTACCCCACCAGGTCGGGCTGCGCGGACCAAGCCCGAAGCTTGGCAGTCCCGACAGATCGGCGGCGGGACGCTGCTTCATTCCTCGTCCTCCGGCGTATCTTTCGGCCAGAACCAGCCGATCAGGGTGATTGCGATCGGCGCGGCGCCCCAGACGATCGCCCAGGGCGTGAAGATCGAATACAGAAAGGTGCCGCCGACAGCGATCGCAGCGACCAGGGGCCAGATCGACGGCGTCGCCGATTTCTCGCGGATATCGGGATGCGCTTCCGCCACCGTCGAGATGAGGAGCTCGCGCACATCGACGCGAAGACCGGTCGCGACGGGAAGGGCCTCGCGTTCGGCCCAGAGCGGCTCGACATTCGTGACGATTGGAATGCGCGCGAAATTATAGCTTGGAGGCGGCGAAGACGTGGCCCATTCCAGCGTGCCGGCATCCCAGGGATTGTCGCCGGCCGGCGCGCCTTTCAAGGCGCCATGCACGAGGTTGAAGGTGAACAGCACGAAGCTCAGGAAGAAGAGCACCGCGCCGCCGGTGATGAACAGGTTGATGTTCCCCCAGCCAAGCTCGGCCGGATAGGTATAGACCCTACGCGGCATGCCCCACAGGCCGACAAGGTGCATCGGGAAGAAGGCCGCGTTGAAGCCGATGAAGGCCAGCCAGAAATGCCAGCGTCCGAGGCGCTCGCTCATCATGCGGCCGGTGATCTTGGGGAACCAGAAATAGGCGGCACCCAGCAGTGGGAAAACCGAGCCACCGATCAGCACATAGTGGAAATGCGCGACGACGAAATAGGTGTCGTGCACCTGCAGGTCGAGCGGCACCGAGGCCAGCATGACACCGGTGAGACCGCCAATGACGAAGATGAAGAAGAAACCGAAGACGAAGAGCAACGGCGTGCGGATCACCGGTCTGCCGTCCCACAAGGTCGCCAACCAGCAAAAGATCTGCACGCCGTTGGGAATGGCGATCAACATGCTGGATGCCGTGAAGAAGCTTGCACCGAGGTTCGGCAATCCCGTCGCGAACATGTGGTGGACCCAGAGACCGAACGACAGGAAGCCGACCGCGATCAACGACAGGACCAGCCCGAGATAGCCGAACGCCGGCCTTCGAGCGAAAGCGGGAATGATCGCCGAGACGATGCCTGTCGCCGGCAGGAAGATGATGTAGACCTCGGGGTGACCGAAGAACCAGAACAGGTGCTGGAACAGCAGGGCGTCGCCGCCCTCCGCTGGATTGAAAATATGCGTTCCGACCAGTCGGTCGAGGATCAGGAAGGTCGAGGTGATCATGACCGCCGGCATGGCGAAGACGACGACGAATGAGGTCACCAGCAACGCCCAGACATAGAGCGGGATCTTGTCCAGCGACATGCCTGGCGCACGCTGCTTCAATACGGTGACGATGGTCGCGACGGCGACCGCCAGCGATGAGACCTCGGTATAGGTGATCATCTGCGCCCACACGTCGGCGCGCTTGCCGGGACTGAATTCGGGACCTGACAGCGGCACATAGGCGAACCAGCCGACATCCGGCGCCATTGAAAGGGCGAAGGACACCCAGGCGAAGAGGCCTCCCGAGACATAAATCCAGTAACTGAACGCGTTCAGGCGCGGAAAGGCGATGTTGCGGCTGCCGACCATCAGCGGCACCAGATAGATGCCGGTCGCCTGGACGATGGGCACGGCAAACAGGAACATCATGGTAACGCCATGCATGGTGAACAGCTGGTTGTAAAGGTCCGGCCCGATCAGGCCGCGTTGCGGTCCCGAAAGCTGGATGCGCATGGCGACGGCGCTCAGCCCGCCCAGGCACAGAAACCCGAATGCCGTGATCAGATAGCGCCTTGCGACGACCTTGTGATCAACGCTGGACAACGCGCCGAGGATGCCGGGCGGCGTCCGCCATGTGCGCGCGAGCCAGCGGTGAAGGCTGGCATCGTCCATGCCGGTGTCGCGCGGCCCATCACGTTCGGGGGCAACGTCGCCCTTGGCAGTCGCCTCACGTTCCGGCGGCAGGTCGCGTTCGCTGGCCAGGTCCGCGCTGCTCATTTCAGGCCCTCGAGATAGGCGACGATCGCGTTGAGCTCGTCACCATTGAGCTCGACCACCGGCATGTGGGAGCCGGGCTTGATGCCTTGCGGATCGGCTATCCAGGCGGCGAGATTGCCGCGGCTCATCGTCAAGGTTCCCGCGGCAAGCGTTTGCCGGCTGGCAATGTGGGTGAGATCCGGAGCGACCGTTCCGCCCGCGGGCGTGCCGCCGATCTTGTGGCACATCACGCAGGGACGCTTGAGAAACAAGTCCGCGCCCGCCTTAGCCTCGTCGCCCGTCGGGGCCGCGGCCGGCTGCAGCTGGTCGTTCCACCAGGCGTCGAACTTTGCCCGCGGCTCGGCGATGATGAAGGTGCCCATGTTCGCATGCTGCGCGCCGCAGAACTCGGCGCACTGGCCGCGATAGGTTCCGGGCTTGTCCGCCTTGATATCCAGCACGTTCATGTGACCGGGGATGAGGTCGAGCTTGCCGGCCAGACTTGGGATCCAGAAGGAATGGATCACATCGGTCGAGGTCAGAAGAAGCCGCACCGGCTCGCCGGCGGGAATGTGGATTTCGTTCGCCGTCGTCAGGATGCGGCTCGGCGTGGCATCCTCATAGCGCACCTCCCACCACCACTGGTGCCCGGTCACCCGAATGGTGAGCGCAGCGTTCGAGCCGATTGCCGCAAGCGTCCTGTTGGCGAAGAAGCTGAGCAGGGTCAGCCCGACCAGCGTCGCTGCGGTCAGCCCGACAGCGATGACCACAACGCGCAATTTGCGATGGTCGGCGCTGGCGTCGAGCATCAGCGGCTCGGTGCGCCTGGGTGGCCGCATCAACAGCGGTGCGGCGAGAGCGATCATCACCAGCACCCACACTACCGAGCAAAGCCCTACGAAGAACCAGATCAGCCATGCCAACTCGTTCGCCGCGGGGCCTTTCGGGTCGAGGGCCGATTGCCAGCCCGCGCATCCCTGGAGAGAAAGGACGCTTGCCGCGGCAAACGCCATCGAGGCGAGGCCTTTCACGGCGACTTCCCCAGCGTGGCGGCATCCGGCATGCGGTTTTCCGACGGATGGGGCATCATGTCGTCATTTCGCTGTGGCGCAGCGGAAGAGGGCGCGTTGCCGCTGAGCGAACGCACGAAGGCCGCCAGTTCCCAGATCTGATCGTCGGGGATCTTGTTGCGGAAGCTCGGCATCCCGTTCGGACGTCCGTCGCGGATGGTGGCGTGAATGCTTTCCATCGAGCTGCCATAGATCCATTTCTGGTCCATCAGCGCCGGGCCCATGCCGCCGCCGCCATTGGCGTGGCATCCCGAACAGTTGAACCAGCCGAACAGGCGCTTGCCCTCGCTGAGATGAAAGGCGTTCGCCTCGAAGCTCGCCGCCTTGTTGTTGCTGGGGGAGGGCCTTTGGCCGCCAGGTTCCAGCGTAGTCACGGGCGTGGGCTGCCCGCCGGAGCCGAGCGAAGATTGCGGGCGCGTGTCCCGCTCCTCGCGCTGGCATGCCGCCAAGGCGAGCGTCACGGACAGCAGCGTCGCGAAACCCAGCCTCATCGCACCGGGCTCCCGGCGATGTCGAGAAGCGGAACGCCATATTGCGTCAGAACCGCGTCGATCTCGGCCTTGTGCCTAGCGAGCGCGCTATTCACATCGCCGCGCAGTCGATCGTCCTCGCGCCGAACGCCCATCGAGATGTCGTACATCAGCGGCAGTTGCGGTCCATCGATGCGAGGTGTGACCGGCGTGATCCGGAGCGGCACCTTTTGCTTCGTAGCGAAGTAACCGGCGAGCGGGCCCCAGACCACGGCGACGTCGACCTCGCCGCTCGCGACAGCTTCGACGATGCGCGCCGCAGGGTTGGGAGCGGAATAGTCGCCGTAGACCGGGTAGCCGACGAGATGTCCGACAATGCCGCGACGGCCAAGCGCCTGGACCGGCGGCGAATTGGCGCCGTCATCGCCGATGAGCTGAACGCCGATGCGCATGTCGCGCAGCCGTGGATCGTTAAAGGACGTTACGTCCGGCCCATCCTGTCGTGCGACAAAGACGTAGGAGGATCTGTAATAGGGCGAGGTGGTGCGCAGCATTTCGACATTTGCGGGCGTTCCGAGCACCAGATCGCAAAGCCCGGCTTTCAGCGTGTTGCGAACGAAGCCGCGGCGCTGCGCCCACCAGGTGTAGGTAAGCTTGGCGCCAAGGTCGGCCGCAACGATCTCGGCGATCTTGTTCTCGAAGCCTTCGCCGCTGGCGTCGGAGAACGGCATGTTGTTGGGATCGGCGCAGGCGCGCAGTTCTCGCGCATCCGCCGCGCCGGCCAGAACCAGCCAGACCAGCGCGACGAGACCGGCCACGAGGGCCCGCAGGGAGGATCTTTTCGCCAGTGCCGTCGGTTTGAATGCATCAAGGCAGTCGGAACACATAGAGCGTGCCTCCCGCCGTTGTCACGTTTTTCAAGTCCTTCATCGCGTTGACGAAACCGAGCGCAGCAGTGGCATCGCGCGGGTCGAGATCGCCCGAGACGATGGCGCCGGCCCAGCCGCCAACGCCGGACAGGATCGCGACATATTGGTGTCCGTCGGGGCCGCGATAAGTCACCGGCTGGCCGATGATGCCGGAGGAGGTCTTGAACTGCCAAAGCAGCTCGCCGGTCTTCGCGCTGACGGCCTTGAACCAGCCCTCCATGGTTCCGTAGAAGACGACATCGCCGG
>NZ_RZSF01000151.1:0-15600 GCF_004023325.1 Mesorhizobium sp. M1A.F.Ca.ET.072.01.1.1
TGGCTGCAGCGCCGCAGCGCATGCCGCGCGTCGAGGACTTTCCACCGGTCGTGAGGGCCGAGGTGGAGGCCAAGAGCCGCCCTGCGGATCATGAGAACAGCGGACCGATGGGGCTGATCAAGCGGCTGACCAACGGCCTGACCCGCCGCGAGGAAGAGCCGGCCCGGCTGCAGCCGGCGCAGCCGCGCGAGCCGAAACTGCGCCAGGCGGCACCGGAAATGCGCCGCCTCGCCAGCCAGGACCCGCAGCTCTATGCGCCGCGCCGCGGCCAGCTCGACGACCAGGGGCGCCTCACGCCTCAAACCCGCACGGTGCAGGAAGACGACCAGCTGGAGATCCCGGCGTTCCTGCGTCGCCAGGCGAACTAATCGTTAAAGCGCGCCGCCTACGCGCCGCGCTTTAAGCAGTTGATGATGTCGTTCTCCCAAAACCGCTGCGCACTTTCGGGCAGAACATGCACTAACGATATATAACAGCTGTTAACAGGCGGGCGAGAGATCGTCTGCCTGTTGCCTTCAAAAGTTATGGAGAAACAACGGATTACGAGCGTTTCTTCGTTCAGGGCAGCGGTTACACGGGGTAAGAAACCGTGATTTGGAGTCTCCCGGAGGGGCCACTATCTTCGCGTCGGACTAAAGTCGGTTTGCCGGGATTCGGGGAGTTGGCCCTGCCTGCCGATGTTATCAGAGCCGCTGCCTTGCTCATTCGCCGCTTTTGCGCGCAGGCCAGATGATCCGTCGGGCCGATAATGCCTAAGGCTGACAAGCGGACACAGGCGGTTTGGGCTTATGGGGTTTTGTCTTGCACGACTATCAGACGACAGTTAAGGCGCGCGTGACGCTGACCGGCACCGGCGTCCACAGCGGCAAGCCCGTCACCGTTCATTTCCTGCCCGCCGACGCCGATACCGGCATCGTGTTCCACCTCGCGAATGGCGGCGAGTTCCGCGAGTTCCGCGCCCTGGTCTCCGAGGTCGGTGCCACCGACCTGTGCACCATGCTCGGCGATCCGGTCGGCGAGCATATCGGAACCGTCGAACATCTCATGGCGACGGTGTTCGGACTTGGCATCGACAATCTCATCATCGAGATCGACGGTCCGGAAGTCCCCATTCTCGACGGCAGCGCGGTGGCCTTTGTCGAAGCCTTCGACCAGGCGGGGATCGACACGCTTTCGGTCAAGCGCCGCTATATCCGCGTGGTCAAGCCGATCCGCGTCGAAGCCGGTGCATCCTGGGCCGAGTTCCGCCCCTATGACGGCACGCGATTCGAGGTCGAGATCGACTTCGAGAGCCCGGCCATCGGCCGCCAGCTCTTCGCCTCCGACATCAACCCCGACATCTTCCGCCGCGACATCGCGCGGGCCCGCACCTTCGGCTTCATGAAGGATGTCGAGCGGCTGTGGGCCGCCGGCTACGCGCTCGGGTCGTCGCTGGAGAACTCGCTGGTCATCGGCGACGACAACCGCGTCATCAATGTCGGCGGACTGCGCTATCCGAACGAATTCGCCCGCCACAAGACGCTCGACGCCATGGGCGACCTGGCGCTTGCCGGCGCGCGCTTCATCGGCTGCTTCCGCTCCTATCGTGGCGGCCATCGGATGAACGCGGCGGCGCTGCGCCGCCTGCTTTCGGACCGTACGGCCTTCGAGATCGTCGAGACGCGGCGCCGCGAGCGCGGCCGGGTCGCCGAAATGATCGCCGTCAGCGGACCGGTCTACGCGCCCTGGGTCATCTGATTTTTAACGATTTTCTGGCTTTGTAGCGAAGCCGGTGTTGCGCAAATGCATCACAAACCCGTGAAATCGAGCGGCTTTGGGCACGGTCCCAAACCGCCACAAAAATGTGCGATTGGCCGGACATAGCGTTGCCGGGCAAGGGGATAATGGTTTATGGCTGCGGCCGGGACCGAAACGACGCCGAAAGGGCGGAATCCAAACATGTTTTTTTCGCGAGTTGGTCAATCGAAGGCGCCGTATCGGGCTGTTTTCCTGGCGTTTTCGTTGGTCGCCCCGTCGCTCATGCTGTCGGCCTGCATGTCGTCCGAGAAGGACGTCAATCTGGCGACCTATGTCGACCACACCGAACCCGCAGACGTTCTCTACAACCAGGGCCTCGCGAATCTGAATGCCGGCCGCCTCGATGAGGCGAGCAAGAAGTTCGACGCCGTCGACCGCCAGCATCCCTACTCGGAATTCGCCCGCAAATCGATGGTGATGGGCGCCTTCGCCGATTATCGCGCCGGCAACTATGACGAGGCGATCGGTTCCGCCAAACGTTACCTGACGCTCTATCCGTCAACCGACGATGCCGCCTATGCGCAGTACATCATCGGCTTGAGCTACTACCGGCAGATCAAGGACGTCACCCAGGACCAGAAGGAAGCGCGCCAGACGGTGCAGACCATGCAGGACCTGGTGACCCGCTGGCCGAATTCCGAATATGTCGACGACGCCAAGGACAAGATCCGCTTCGCCACCGACCAGCTCGCCGGCAAGGAGATGCAGATCGGCCGCTACTATCTGGAACGCCGCGAATATATCGCCGCCGTCAAGCGCTTCCGCACCGTGGTCGAGAACTACTCCAACACGCGCCACGTCGAGGAGGCGCTCGCGCGACTGACCGAAGCCTACTACGCGATGGGCCTGACGTCGGAAGCGCAGACAGCCGCAGCGGTGCTCGGCCACAACTACCCGGACAGCCAGTGGTACAAGGATTCCTACAAGCTCCTGCAGAGCAACGGGCTTGAACCGCGCGAGAATGCCGGGTCGTGGATCTCCAAGGCTGGGAAGCTGATCACCGGCGCCTGACACTTCTGATGCTGTCCAGACTGTCGATCCGCGATATCGTCCTGATCGAGAAGCTGGACATCGACTTCTTGCCTGGGCTTTCGGTGCTGACCGGCGAGACCGGCGCCGGCAAATCCATCCTCCTCGATGCGCTGTCGCTGGCGCTTGGCGCGCGCGGCGACGCTTCGCTCGTCCGCCATGGCGCGGCGCAGGGCCAGGTCATCGCCGTGTTCGACGTGCCGCGCAACCACCCGGCGCGCGCGCTGCTTGCCGACAACGACATCGAGGATGATGGCGACATCATCCTGCGCCGCGTGCAGACCGCCGACGGCCGCACCCGCGTTTTCGTCAATGATCAGCCGTCCAGCGTGACCCTGATGCGCGACGTCGGCCGCGCGCTGGTCGAGATTCACGGCCAGCATGACGAGCGCGCGCTCGTCGATCCCGGCGCCCACCGCGAATTGCTGGACAGTTTCGGCGGCCATCTCGGCGCCGTGCGCGGCACGGGCGAAGCCTGGCGCTATTGGCGGAATTGCGAACAGGAGCTTTCGCGGCACCGCGCCAAGGTCGAGGCGGCGGCGCGCGAGGCCGATTATCTCAGGGCCTCGGTCGCCGAGTTGGCGAAGCTCGATCCGCAGCCGGGCGAAGAGACCGAGCTTGCCGAATTACGCGCCCAGATGATGCGCGCCGAAAAGATCGCGTCCGAGATCCACGATGCGCAGGACGTGCTGTCGGGGCCGTCTTCGCCCCTGCCGCAGCTCGCCAGCCTGCTCAGGCGGCTGCAGCGTAAATCGGGTGAGGTGCCCGGCCTGCTCGACGATGTGGTGAAGTCGCTGGACGAGGCAATGATCTCGCTCGACGCGGCGCAGTCCGGCGTCCAGACAGCACTACGCGCCACCGAATACGATCCGCAGCGCCTGGAAAAGGCGGAAGAGCGGCTGTTCTCGCTGCGCGCGGCCTCGCGCAAGCACAATGTCGCCGTCGACGATCTGGCGCAGCTGCGCGACACGATGGCGGCCGACCTTGCCGATCTCGATGCGGGCGAGGAACGACTGCACGGGCTTGAAAAACAAGCCGCCGCCGCGCGCGAAGCTTACGACATAGCCGCGGCGCAGCTCTCTTCGCTACGCCATGCGGCGGCGGCGGGCCTCACCAAGGCGGTGATGGCCGAGCTGCCGGCCCTCAAGCTCGAGCGGGCGGAGTTCATCGTCGAGATGGTGAGCGATGCCGAAAGCCGCATGGAAGAAGGCATCGACCAGGTCGAGTTCTGGGTGCGCACCAATCCGGGCACACGGCCCGGGCCGATGATGAAGGTTGCGTCGGGCGGCGAGCTGTCGCGCTTCCTTCTGGCGCTGAAGGTGGCGCTTGCCGACCGCGGCTCGGCGCCGACCCTGGTCTTCGACGAGATCGACACCGGCGTCGGCGGCGCCGTGGCCGACGCCATCGGCCAGCGGCTGGCGAGGCTGTCGAAGCGGGTGCAGGTGCTTTCGGTCACGCATGCGCCGCAAGTGGCGGCGCGTGCCGCGACGCATTTTCTAATCTCGAAGTCCGGCGGCAAGGACCGTGTCGCAACCGGCGTTGCCGAAATGGATCGCGCGGCGCGCCAGGAAGAGATCGCGCGCATGCTGGCCGGCGCCACCATCACCGATGAAGCGCGCGCCGCCGCTGAGCGGTTGCTGCGCGAGAACACGGCGGCAGCCTAGGCTTCTTGATTCCCCGGCTGGAATGCCGAGTCAGCAGGTGGCTGCATCCTGCTGTTCGGCAATGATTTTTGCGCAAGCCGACTCCTCCATACCGAATCCTGATTTATAGTGGCCCGCCACAATTCGAGGACCGCGCTTCATGTCTGAAAAACCAGTCGATTCGCTGAGCGAAAGCGAGGCCGCGGAGGAGCTGAAGCGGCTGGCGGCGGAGATCGCCGAGCACGACCGGCGCTACCATATGGAGGATGCGCCCACGATTTCGGACGCCGAATACGACGCACTGGCGCGGCGCAACCTTGCCATCGAGGGGCGCTTTCCCGATCTCGTTCGCGAGGATTCGCCGTCGCGTCGGGTCGGCGCGCCGCCGGCGGAAGGCTTCACCAAGGTGCGGCATGCCGTGCCGATGCTGAGCCTCGCCAAGGCCTATACCGACCAGGACGTGGCCGATTTCATCGAGCGTGGCCGGCGCTTCTTCGACCGCGACAAGGACCTCGATATCGCCTTCACGGCGGAGCCGAAGATCGACGGGCTGTCGGCATCGCTGCGCTATGAAAACGGCATCTTCGTGCAAGGCGCGACGCGCGGCGACGGCGCGGTCGGCGAGGACATCACCGCCAATCTCAAGACCATCGCCGACATCCCGAAGAAGTTGCAGGGCTCGGGCTGGCCGGAGGTCATCGAAATCCGCGGCGAGGTCTACATGACCTACGCGGAGTTCGAGGCTTTGAAGCAGCGCTCGGCAGCTATCGGCGGCCAGGACTATGTCAATCCGCGCAACACGGCGGCCGGGTCGCTGCGCCAGAAGGATCCAGCCGTCACCGCCAGCCGCAATCTGAAATTCTTCGCCTATGCCTGGGGCTACACGACGGCAGATCCCGCTCCGACCCAGTACGGTTCCGTGCAGAAGTTCAAGGAATGGGGATTCAAGGTCAGTCCGCTGATGGTGCGGGCAAGGTCGATCGACGACCTCATCGCGCACTACCACCGGATCGAGGAGCAGCGTTCTTCGCTGGGCTACGACATCGACGGCGTCGTCTACAAGGTCGACCAGCTCGAGCTGCAGCGCCGCTGGGGTTTTGTGACCGGCGAGCCGCGCTGGGCAGTTGCCCACAAATTCCCGGCCGAACAGGCGATGACGACGGTCGAGAAGATCGACATCCAGGTGGGCCGCACCGGCACGTTGGCGCCGGTGGCGCGGCTGGCGCCGGTGACGGTCGGCGGCGTGGTGGTGGAAAACGTCACGCTGCACAATGAAGATTACATCAAGGGTTTTGACAGCAATGGGCAGCCGATCCGCGACGGCATTGACGTTCGCATCGGCGACACGGTGGTGATCCAGCGGGCAGGGGACGTCATCCCGCAGATCGTCAGGGTCGTCATCGACAAGCGGCCGGCCGATGCGGTGCCGTATGAGTTCCCGCACACCTGCCCGGTCTGCGGCTCGCCGGCGACGCGCGAGATCAACGAGAAGACCGGCAAGGAGGATTCGCGGCGCCGCTGCACCGGCGAGCTGATCTGCGCAGCGCAGGCCGTGGAGGGGCTGCGCCACTTCGTGTCGCGCGGCGCGCTCGATATCGAGGGCCTCGGCGCCGAAAACATCGACCTGTTCTTCAATGCCGGGTTGGTCAAGACCGCCGCCGACATCTTCACGCTGAAGGACCGCCGGCCGGCCGTCACCAAGGCGCTGGCGGTACGGCGTGAGGAGCAGGCGAGACTGCGCGAGGCCGCATCGGGCAAGACGCGCAAGAATGTGCGCAGCGTCGAAGATCGCAACTACGAAAGCCTCGACAAGCTGTTTGCAGCCATCGACGCGCGCCGCGAGCCGGAGCTCGACCGCTTCATCTTCGCGCTCGGCATCCGCCATATCGGCGAGACCACGGCGGCGGTGCTTGCCCGCCAGTTCTCGACCATCGAGGAACTGATCCGCGTCGGCAAAGAGACGGCGAAGGCGCAGGATCCGCATGACGTGTTCCCGTCGATCAACGGCATCGGCGACACCGTCATCAACGCCTTGCGCGATTTCTTCGGCAATGAGCGCAATGACGACGTGCTCGATGCGCTGCTGGCGCAAGTCCATCCTAAGCCCTATGTGGTCGAGATCTCGACCGGCAGCGAAGTTTCCGGCAAGACGGTGGTGTTTACCGGCACGCTGGAAAAGATGACGCGCTCCGAGGCCAAGGCGATGGCGGAGCGCCTGGGGGCGAAGGTCGCCGGCTCGGTTTCGGCCAAGACCGATCTGGTGGTGGCGGGTCCGGGCGCCGGGTCCAAGCTCAAGGTTGCGAGCGATCTCGGCATCGAGGTGATCGACGAGGACACCTGGCTGCAGCGCATCGGCAGGGGCGGCTGATGGCCGGAGCGTTCAAGGGTTTTGGCGAGAAGGCCATTCCGTTCCTCAAGGCGCTCGACTTCCACCAGAGCCGCGAATGGTTCCAGGAAAACCGCGGCCTGTACGAGAGTGAGCTGCACGAACCGTTCTGCGATCTCATCGAGGCACTCAGCGAGCGTTTCGCCGCGGCGAGGCTTGGCCTGCGCGGCGACCGCAAGAAGTCGCTGTTCCGCATCAATCGCGACGTTCGCTTCTCCAAGGACAAGCGCCCCTATAATCGGCACCTGTCGGCAATCCTGTCGCCAGACGGCACCAAGATGGAGCAGGGCGTGTTCTATGTGCATATCGGCCTCGAGCGCTGCTTTGCCGGCGTCGCCTGGTGGCAGCCCGGACCGGAGTTGCTGCAGGCGATGCGCAAGGCGATCGTGACGAAGCCGGCCGCCTTCCGCGCCATGGTTTCAGCGCTGAAAAAGACTGGGCTGGAGCTGGATAGGGAAGATTGCCTGAAGCGCGCGCCGCGCGGTTTCGAGGACGTCAGCGAAGCCGATCTCGCGCAAGCCGTCCGCAACCGCCATTTCGTGGTGCGGCATGATATTGATCCCGAAACCATCTACATGGCGGCGCTGGTTGACGATCTCGTCGGCTTCACCTTGCGCGCCAAGCCGCTGCTCGATTGGGGCAGGGCGATCCAGGGCAAGGCTGCCTGAACCGCTCAAAGCCCGGCAATCAGTTCCGCTGATCGTCGGCTCAAGCGAATTGGTGTGACAAGCGGGGCGACGCTCCCTAAATCAAGCCGCTCAAGGGAGCAGTTGGATGACGGCGGAAGCAATCTCCGAAAGCCGTGCGAGGAGCGATTTCTGGGACGGCGTGCGGTTGTCGATGCCGGTCGTGGTCGCCTCAGCGCCGTTCGCGATCCTGTTCGGCGCGATTGCCGTGGACAACGGGTTTTCGGTCCTGGAAGCATTCCTCATGAGCGCGCTGATCTTCGGCGGCGCCAGCCAGATGGTCGGCATCGAATTGTTCGGCCAGCATGTCGCGCCCTGGCTGATCGTGCTCTCGATCTTCGCGGTGAATTTCCGTCACGTGCTCTATTCCGCCGGCATCGGCCGGCGCATGGCGCATTGGCCGCTGCTGCAGCAGGCGCTAGGCTATTTCATCCTGACCGATCCGCAATATGCCGTGGCCGAGGCGCGCGCGGCCTCCGGCCGATCGGTCGGGTTCGTCTGGTATCTCGGGCTCGGCCTGCCGGTCTATGTGTTCTGGGTGGCCGAAAGCGCGCTCGGCGCGGTCTTCGGCAAGATGATCCCGGATACCCATGCGCTGGGCATCGATTTCCTGCTGCCGATCTATTTCCTCGGCCTGGTTCTCGGCTTCCGCAAACGGCCGCTGTGGCTGCCGGTGGTCGTCGCCAGCGCGGCCGCCTCGATCGTCGCCTACAAGACGGTCGGCTCGCCCTGGCATGTCTCGATCGGCGCCATTGCCGGCGTCCTTCTGGCGGTCATTCTGCCGCCGCATCATAGCGGCGTGGGGAAGCGCACATGAGCACGACCTTCTGGATCATCCTCGCCGGCGCCGTCGCCACCTATCTCACCCGTGTTGGCGGCCATCTCGTCATCTCGCGCTTCGAGACCGTCCACCCGCGCGTCGAGGCCGGCCTCAACGCCGTGCCGGCCGCTGTGCTGACGACACTTGTGGCGCCTGCCGCGCTCGGCGCCGGACCGGCCGAATGGGCAGCGCTGATCGTCACCGCGCTGGTGTCGCTGCGCGGCGGCCTGATGGCGATGTTTCTGGGCGGCGCGGCGGTGCTGATCGTCGCCAGGCAGTTCGTCGGCTAGAAGTCAGATCTTGGCGTCGTGCGGCAGCGGCGCCGTGGCTTTCTCCAGCCAGGCCAGCGTCTCGCCGTCCACCATCGGACCGATCTCGGCCAGAACCCGCGCGTGATACTGGTCGAGCCAGTGCAGCTCGTCGCGGGTCAGCAAGTCGCTGCGGATGAGGCGCTTGTCGATCGGCGCCAGCGTCAGCGTCTCGAAGCCGTGCATGGCGATGTCGCCGCCCTCGATCTGCTCGGCAGGCGTGACCAGGATCAGGTTCTCGATGCGAATGCCGTAGGAGCCTTCCTTGTAATAGCCCGGCTCGTTGGACAGCATCATGCCGGCAAGCAGTTTCTCGGTGCCGGTGCGGGCAATGCGCTGCGGGCCCTCATGCACGGCCAGGTATGAGCCGACGCCATGGCCGGTGCCGTGGGCGAAGTCGCAGCCGTGCTTCCACAGCGCCACGCGGGCAACGGCATCGATTTCCGAACCGCGCGTGCCAGCCGGAAAGCGCAGCGTCGAGATGCCGATCATGCCCTTCAGCACCAGCGTGAAGCGCTCGCGCATCTCCTCAGTCGGCAGGCCGATCGGCACGGTGCGGGTGATGTCGGTGGTGCCGTCCTGGTATTGTCCGCCGGAATCGAGCAGGAACAGCTCGCCGCTTTGGAGCTTGCGGCTGGTGGCGCGGGAGACGCGGTAGTGCATGATGGCGCCGTTCGGGCCGGCGCCGGAAATCGTGTCGAAGGAGACGTCGCGCAGCGGCATCTGCGTTTCCTCGCCGGTCTGCCGCCGCACCTCCTCGAGTTTGGTCACGACGTCGATCTCGTCGAGCGTATCCGGCTTCTGCCGGTCGAGCCAGCAGAGCAGCTTGGCGACTGCGGCGCCGTCGCGACGATGCGCGGCGCGGCTGCCGGCGACCTCGGCCTGGTTCTTGGTGGCGCGCGGAATGCGGGCGGGGTCTGGCGCAGGGACAACGGTGCCGCCATTGCCCTCGACCAGCATCTTGAGCTTTTCCGCCGCCAGCACGGGATCGAGCGCGATTTTTGCGCCGTCCTTGGCAAGCTCAGCGACGGCTGCCTCGAACGCGCCGGGATCGTACGGATCGGCGAGCTGGGTGAGATAGGCCGCGACCTGGCGCGAAAATTTGCGCTGGTCCATGAAGAGTTGATGCTTGCCGTCGGCGGCAAGAATGGCGAAGCCGAGCGCCAGCGGCGTATGCGCCACGTCGCCGCCGCGGATGTTGAAGGCCCAGGCGATGGAAGAAGGGTCGGTGAGCACGGCGTGCGTCGCGCCCTCCTTTTCGATCGCGCCCGCCAGCCGCGCCAGCTTGTCCTTGGCGAGTTCGCCGGCGAAGGCGATCGGATGGAGTTCCACGGGTGCGCGCGGCGGCTCGGGCTGATCTTCCCAGATGATGTCGATCGGATTCTTGTCGAGCGGCACCAGTGTCGCGCCGGACTGCTCGGCCGAGGCTTTCAATGCCTTGATCTCGCCGATCGTGTGCAGCCAAGGGTCGAAGCCGAGCCTGGCCCCTTTGCCGAGATTGTCCTTGATCCAGGAGGCCGGCGGATTGTCGACGAGGCTCTCGACGGTGAAGATCGAAAGATCGACCTCATTGCGCACCTGCAGCGTGTAGCGGCCGTCAACGAAGATGAAGGCGCGGTCGCGCAGGATGATGGCGACGCCGGCTGAGCCGGAAAAGCCGGTCAGCCATCTCAGCCGGGCCGAGCGGTCGGCGACATATTCGCCCTGATGCTCGTCGGCACGCGGCACCATGAAGCCGTCCAGCTTGTTCTCGGCCAGCCATTGGCGCAGCGTCGCCACGCGCGGCTTGCCGACAGCCGGATCGCCGGCGGAATCAAAGGTCTGGAACATTTTTCCGCATCTCCTCGAATGGCTCGCGCGACCGTAGCGCAAGGTCTTCGAAACCGGAATCGATTTCGACAGGGGCCAGTCTTGAACGATCTGGTTTTCAGCGCTTGAGGTGGATGGTCACCCAGCCCTCGCGGTGCAAGGTGCGGACGTGGCGGAAGCTTTGGCCGACATAGGCCGAGATCACCGCATCGCGCTGACGGTCGAGAATGCCGGAGAGCACCAGCGAGCCGCCGAGCCTGATGTGCCTGGCCATCTCAGGCGCCAACCGCATCAGCGGGCGCGCCAGGATATTGGCGACGATGAGGTCGAAGGGCGCGCGCCTGGCGAAGATCGGATGGTGGAAGCCGGGCGCCGTCACCGTCTCGACAAGCGCCTTCACTCGGTTCAGTCGCGCATTGGTCGCAGCGACGCGAACGGCGACCGGATCGATGTCGGTCGCCAGCACCGGGATGTGCGCGAGCTTGGCCAGCGCTATCGCCAGCACGGCACTGCCGGTGCCGAGGTCGAGCGCGTTGCCGGGGCGTTCGCGCAGCACCACCTGTTCCAGCAGTTCGAGGCAGCCGGCCGTGGTGCCGTGATGGCCGGTGCCGAAGGCAAGACCCGCCTCGATCTCAATGGCGAGGTCACCGCTGCGGCGCTTGTCGCGATCATGTGCGCCATGGACAAAGAAACGCCCGGCGCGGACCGGCTTTAGTCCTTCGAGCGAGCGTGCAACCCAGTCGATGTCGGGGAGCGCCTCGCGCTCGACCGGCTTCGGCAGGGCGAGGTCCGCGAGTATGCGGTTGATCCGGACTGCGACGGCATCGACATTGCCATCGGCATAGAGCGACACTTCGTGGATGTCATTGGCCTCGTCGACCTCCAGCAGGGCAAGCGGCAGGCCTTCGTCCTCGAAGGCTGCATCAAGCGCCGCGAAGATGCGGTCAGCCTCGGCCTTGCCCGCGGTGAAATGGAACCTGGTCAGCCCCATCAGGGCGACTCATGTTTGAGCGTGATCATTTCCGAGAACCGGTTCCACTTGTTACTACGCAAACCTTCGGTTCGGGATCACGCCTGGCCGCCTGCTGCGAGCCGCTTCAGCTTCGCAATAGCCGTGTCGGCGCTTTCGCCATAGGCGATGGTGCCGGCGAACTCGCCCTTGGCGTTGAGGAGCAGCACGGAGGCCGTGTGGTCCATCGTGTAATCGCCGTCGCCGGTGTCGACCTTCTTCCAATAGATGCCGAAGGCCTTGGCCATTGCATGCACCTTGTCCGGATCGCCGGTGATGCCGGTGATGCGGTCGGAGAAGTTGCCGACGTAGGAATTGATGATCTGCGGCGTGTCCCGCTCCGGGTCGACCGTGACGAAGTAGGCGTTGAGGTTCTTGCCGCTGTCGCCCATCGTCTTCAGCCAGCCGGCCATTTCGAACAGCGTTGTCGGGCAGACTTCCGGACAATGCGTGAAGCCGAAGAAGACCACGCTTGGGTGGCCCCGGAACGCGGCCTCGGTGATCGGCGCGTTCTTCTGGTCGATCAGTGTGAACGGTGCGCCGTAGGGCTCGCTACTGTACAATTTCCTGTACCACTGGAATGTCATAACGCCAGTGATCGCAACCATCAGCACCAAGATGCCTACGAGGATGAATCGCATTATGGGCGAGGGTTGGTTAGCCATGTCTGTCTGCCGAAGGCGGGCTAGAGGAGTGTTCGGAACAGCGGCTTGTCGATGGTTTATTGAAACCGTGGTTCATGCTCGTATCACCATAGTTATTTGAAAGAATGACTCAAAGGTGTCGCGATGCCGCAAGGATACCGGCGCTCGTATCAAGCATGAGGCGCGTCGCAATACAAATGTCGAACGCTGCTCCAATGACACGGGAACGTGGTTGCAAACTGGGCAGTCTTATCCCACCTGACATCGGCTAAACGCAAACCCGAGGAGGCTGCCTTGCGAAAACTGATCGGCTTGATTGCCGCCTGCATTGCCCTCGGCGCCGGCGCAGCGATGGCGGACGAGGTCGGCAAGGTCGGCGTCGACTGGGTCGGCAACGACATCATGATCGACGCGATCAAGGATCCAAAGGTCGACGGCGTCACCTGCCACGTCGCCTATTTCGACCGCAGCATCATCGATCGGTTGCACAAGGGCAACTGGTTCGAGGATCCGTCGGACTCGTCGATCTCCTGCCGCCAGACCGGACCGATCACCATCGGCGACATCGACATGAGCGAGCGCGGCGAAGAGGTGTTCAAGCAGGGCCTCAGCCTGATCTGGAAGAAACAGGTGGTGAACCGCATCTACGACAAGAAGAACGAGACGCTGATCTATCTCTCGCACTCGCGCCAGGTGCAGAACGGCTCGGCGAAGATGTCGGTCACGACCGTGCCGCTCTATGGCCAGAACGTCGTGTGGACCAAGGGCAAGCCGCAATAGGCTCCGATCCGCCCGGATGATTGGTCACGCTTGCGGGGCCAATCGCTCGGGCGTAAAGCCGCGCCATGGATCGTCCTGAACATCTCGTCGCGAAAGATCCCGAGCCGCGCATCCATCCGACCGCGGAGCTGAAGGGGTGCAAGCTTGGCCGTTATGCATCGGTCGGCGAGCGGGTGATCCTGCGCGACGTGACGGTCGGCGATTTTTCCTATTTCGAGCGTCATTCGGAAGCGATCTACACGACGATCGGCAAGTTCTGCTCCATCGCCGCCAACAGCCGTATCAACGCGCTCGAGCATCCGATCGAGCGGCTGACCCAGCACAAGGTGAGCTACCGGCCCAACGAATATTTCCGCTGGCTTGGCGTCGACGCGGCATTTCGAGAGCGGCGGCAGGCAAAGCCGGTCAGCATCGGGCACGATGTCTGGATCGGCCATGGCGCCGTCATCATGCCAGGCATCACGATCGGCAATGGTGCCGTCATCGGTGCCAACGCGGTGGTGACGCAGGACGTGCCGCCTTACGCTGTCGTCGCCGGCGTTCCGGCCAAACCCTTGCGCCAGCGCTTTAGCGCCGACGTGGCGGCGCGCATTGAAGACCTCGCCTGGTGGGACTGGACGCCGGAAAAACTCGCCAGGGCGATCCCGGACATGCAGTCGTTGCCGATCGAGGCCTTCCTCGATCGTTGGGAAAACGCCGCGACCTGAACCCGTGAAGCGCCCCTCCGCCATGCGGGGGGAGCAGCTGAAGGGGCCGGAGGTAAGCCGCCGTGAAGCGGAACGAGCAGGCTTTTCGACCTGCACCGGCACCATGGCAACAACGCATAAGGTGTTTTTTCGTCGGCATGCGCCTCTCGCGTGTATGCGATTGCAGGCGGAAAATCGGGCCGGCGGGAACCGGAGAGGCCGGCCCTTGTTTCTCTCGAAATGCCGCGCTCTTGCGTTTTGTGAGGACTGGATGATCGAAAAGCTTTTCACCAAGGTTGCCAATTGGGTGGCTCACCTGGCCGGTATGCCTTTGACTTTTGCCGTCTGCGTTCTGATCGTAGTGATCTGGGCCGCGACTGGCCCGGTCTTCGGCTTCTCGGATACCTGGCAACTGGTGATCAACACCGGGACAACCATCATCACCTTCCTGATGGTGTTCCTGATCCAGAACACGCAGAACCGCGATGGCGCCGCAATCCAGACCAAGCTCGACGAGTTGATTCGCGTCAGCGAGGCCCACAACCATTTCATCGGCATCGAGCACCTGACGGAATCGGAGGTCGAGGAGATCCGCGCCAAATGCGAAGCGGCGGCAAAACGGCACGACCGCAAAATCGCCGAAACAGCGGCCAAGCAGGCTATGACGATAAAAAACGGTTCCGGGCGCGACCGCAAGATCGCTGAGGCGGCCGCCAACAAGACCGTGCCACGGAAGGCAAGCTCTAAGAGGAAGGCGCCGCCTGAACGGCCCGTCAGCGGTTCATAAAGGCGGCGAAAGCGTCCTTGTGATCCGGATGCCAGCGCGACAAAGCGGGGCGGTTTTCGATGATGTCGCCGATCGCCCAGGCCATGCGCTTTTCATCCATGGGCCGAGCGACCTCGTTGTCCGGGCAAAGGATGTAGAAGTCGTCCTGCTTGAGCGATGCCAGCATGAAATCGATCACCTGCTCGCCCGTCCAGGCGCCGGCCGGCTTTTCCGTCGCGCCCTCGGTCAGGCCGGTATAGGTGAAGCCGGGGATCAGCAAATGCGCGGAAAGCTTCGCTCCAGGCTCGTTGCGCAACGCATGGGCCAGGCCCTCGGTGAAGGTCTTCACGCCCGCCTTGGAGACGTTGTAGGCGAGATTGCCGGGCGGCGTGGTGATGCCTTGCTTGGATCCGGTGTTGATGATCAGGCCGGGCTCGCCCGCAGCCAGCATGCGCGGCGCAAAGGCTTCGACACCATGCACGACGCCCCAGAAATTGATGTCCAGCAGCCGTTTCCAGGCTTCACGATTTTCCCACGGCTTGCCGGGATTGTTGCCGACGCCGGCATTGTTCATTATTACCGAAATCGCACCGAATGCACCGTAGGCGAGGTCCGCGAGCCGGTCGACTTCCTCGGCCTTGGAGACGTCGGTGGGGATAGGGAGAACGGCATCGTCCCCGGCAATGACGGCGACCGCCTGCCGGGCCTGGTCGAGGCGCACGCCGCCTATGTCGGCAAGCACGGTCTTCATGCCCATGGCCGCGAAGCGCTTCGCGGCGGCCAGGCCTATGCCGCTGGCGCCGCCGGTGATGACGGCGACATTGCCGGAGGCGAAAGCGGGCAGGGCGGTCTGGATTTCGGCGTCGCTGGTCATGGTTGATGTCCTTATTCCGGGTCGAGCCGAACTTAACGCCGGTCAGGGGCGAGGCAAGCCTTGATCGCTGCAATGATCGACGGCGGTACCGCCAATGGGTTGACCGCAGCAGCTTGCCCCGCGCATGCTGCCGGAAAAGGAGTTCGGCATTGACCGATTGGATCGGAATCCTGAAGGAGCAGACCGCCACCGGCGAACAGATGGGCCGGGATGTGCCGAAGATGCTCGCCAACCCCGATATCAGCGAGGCGCAGGTCAAGACCCTGTTTTCGGCACTGGAGCAACAGGCGGACTTCGCGGAAAAGCTGCGCCTGGCGCTGGAGAAGTTCGGCCATGACTTTCCCGTCATCAAGGCCGCAGAGC
>NZ_RZSF01000152.1:0-15581 GCF_004023325.1 Mesorhizobium sp. M1A.F.Ca.ET.072.01.1.1
GGGCAGCGAGCGGAAGGCGCCAAGGACGCTTAAATCCATGAGGCCGACGCTGGTCAGCAACGCGCCGATCGCCATGATGTGCAGCGCGTTGACGATCGGATAGGCGACGAAGGAGGCTTTCAGCCCGCGCACCAAGGCAAGCTGCTCGATGCCGGCCAGAAACTCCGCCATCTAGGCCGGCGGCAGGCGGTCGGGATAGACGTCGTAGCTCTTGCCGCCAACGATGATTCGCACCGCCTTCATGCGCTTTTCCGCCTCCTCGCGCGAGCGATGGCCGATCGCGGTCACCGCGTCGCCGACCTTGGCGACCTTTTCGGTGAAGCCGGCGGCGATGGTGCGGGCCGGCGGCGCCATCTCCACCCGCCACACCTCGCCCTTCGCATCGACGTCCAGCGTCGCATGCGGATTGCCGATATAGATCGCCGCGATCTTGCCCTTGAGCTCGAAGAAGTCGTCCTGCGTCCACGACCAGCCGTGATGGGCATAGGCGGCAGTGCCTGCAGCAAACATCAACGCCGCCGTCAGCACGACGCCCTGCATATGGTTCAACGGTGACTGCATCGCCCGTCTCCTCCACTCCTCCTGCCAGGTCGAAAGTAGGCTACGGCCCGGCCAGGTCAAATCACATCGGAGCTTCGACCCGGCATGACACGAATTTCGGGTCCGCGGCGTCCACAGCACGATCAGGCCTTGCTACAGGCCTTCATGCTCCCCATTTTCGCTTCTCCTGGCCGCTCTTCTCATGCATCGAAGGCGGTCGAACTCACGTCTGAGCGAGGCAAACCATGAGCAGCATGAGGGACCGTCAGGAAGGCTTCGAAAAGAAATTCGCAATGGACGAGGAGACGAAGTTCAAGGCCGTGGCGCGCCGGAACAAGCTGCTCGGCCTGTGGGCCGCCGAAAAGCTCGGCAAATCCGGCGTGGATGCCGACGCCTATGCGAAAGAGGTGGTGCGCGCGGATTTCGAGGAAGCGGGCGACAATGACGTATTCCGCAAGGTCCGTGCCGACTTCGACGCAGCAGGCGTCGCCCAGTCGGATGCCCAGATTCGCCAGGCCATGGACGAGTTGCTGGCAACGGCGGTCGAGCAGATCAAGGCGAGCTGAGGATCCGCTGCGGGGGCAGAAACCACCCTCACTCGTGATACGCCACCGCCAGTTCCTTCACATGCTTCTCGTGCATTTTCAGCACCGGCAGAGTCTTCTTGGCGAATTCCTTCAGCGCCGGGTCGTCGCCGGAATTGGCATAGGTGCTGAACAGCGCGACCGCGTCCCTGTGCGCATCCATCAGCATCTTGATATACTTCCGGTCGAACTCTGTGCCGCTCGCCTGTTTGAGCTCGCCTAGCATCTGCTGTTCCTTAGGCCCCAGGGCGGGGCCGGCAGGCTTGATAGAAGCCGTCGTCTGGCCCTGGCTCATCGCCGCCTTGAAATCCTCCCCTGCCTTGGTGTGGTCCCTGACCATCTCGTTGGCAAAAGCCTTGACTTCGTCCGACTGCGACTTCTCCTCGGCCAGCCTGCTCGCCTGGATTTCGAACTCGTTGGCATTGGGAACGGTGGTGACGAAAGTCTGCGTGTCGACCTTGTTGTCTGCCGCCATTGGCGCGACATCGTTGCTGTCGCTCGACTGAGCAAGAGTGGCCGGCGCGCCGGCAAGGAGCGCCATGGCGGCCGCGGTCAGAAGCGTTTTCATCTGGATCTCCGATCAGCCCCTTGCACTTCCAACGCGAAATGGCGCTGCCGGTTGCGTTCAGGACCGTGAAGGAGACCGTGTCGGGATTCAGGTCAGGCCGTGCTGAAAACGGTTGAGCCCGAGAACCGGAGCGGAGCGCACTTGAACACGTGAACACCGGAAGCGCAGAACACCGCCATTTGCAGCCCGGCATCACCTGAACATCAGCAAGGCCTACCCCTTCACGCCGCCGGCGGTGAGGCCGGAAACGATCCTGCGTTGGAAGATCAGCACCAGCACCACCAGCGGCACCGTGACGATCACCGAAGCGGCCATGATGTTGCCCCAGGGGATCTCGAACTGCGAGTTGCCGGAAAGCAGCGCGATCGCCACCGGCACCGTGCGCTGCGCGTTGTTGGAGGTGAAGGTCAGCGCAAACAGGAACTCGTTCCATGCGCCGATGAAGGCGAGCAGCCCTGTCGTCGCCAATGCGGGCCACATCAGCGGCAGAAAGACGCGAGTGACGATGATCCATGGCGTCGCGCCGTCGAGGATCGCCGCTTCCTCGATTTCGACCGGCAGGTCGCGCACGAAGGCGGTGAGCACCCAGACGGTGAACGGCAGCGTGAAGATCATGTAGGAGAAGATCAGTGCTATGAGCGAATTGTAGAGGCCAAAGGCGCGGATGATCTCGAACAGGCCGGCCAGCACCGCGAGCTGCGGAAACATCGACACCGACAATATGGCAAGCATCAGCGCCGAACGGCCGCGAAACTGGACGCGTGCCAGCGCATAGGCGGAGGTCACGCCGAGCAGCAGCGAGATGAGCACGACGGCGCCCGAGACGACCAGCGAATTCAGGAGATTGCGCAGGAAGGGACCTTCGACCAGCACGTTCCTGTAGTTGGCGAGGCTTAACGCCTGCGGCCAAAGGCTCGCCTCGAACAACTCTGTGCCGGATTTCAGGCTGGTGACGACGGCGTAATAGAGCGGAAACACCGCGACGAAGACGATTGCCCCCACCAGCAGGAAGAAGCCCAGGCGCTTCAACATCGCCATCTCAGCGGCCTCCTTCCAGCTCTATCCGGCCAATGCGGATGTAGGAAATGGTGAGCAGCGCGACGATCAGGAAAAGCAGCGTCGAGGCGGCCGAGCCATAGGCGAACTTGTCGAACTCGAACAGGTTCTCGCGCACGAACACCGACATCGATTTGGTGTGCACATTGTTGGGCGTCAGCACGTAGATCAGGTCGAAGATGCGCAGCGCGTCGAGCGCGCGGAAGATCACCGCAACCATGACCGCCGGGCGGATGAGCGGCAAGGTCACCTTCCAGAAGATCTGCCACGGATTGGCGCCGTCGAGCCTCGCGACCTCGATAACATCGCGCGGCAGCATCTGCAGCGCGGCGAGGAAAAGCAGCGCCATGAACGGTGTCGTCTTCCAGATGTCGACGATCAGCACCGCGATCATCGCCGTGTCGGTGCTCGCGGTCCAGGCGATTTTGGCGTCGATCAGGCCAAGGTTGAGCAGCACCGCATTGATGATGCCGAACTGGTCGTTGAGCATCCACTGCCACATCTTGGCCGAGACGATGGTCGGGATCGCCCATGGAATGAGGATCGCCGCCCTGACGAAGCCGCGGCCTCTGAAGTCGGCGTTGAGAACGAGCGCCACGATCATGCCGAGGACCGTTTCGCAGCTCACCGACACCACGGCAAAGAGCAGCGTGTTCCACACGGCGCGCCACCAGACCGGATCGGCGAGCAGCCCGTCATAGAGCACGCGGCCGCTCGGCATGCTGAGCATCGAGAAATAATTGTCGAAGCCGACCCATTGGCGGGCGTCGAGATCGGCCAATGAGGCGTCGGTGAAGCTGTAGTAGAAGGTGCGCAGGAGCGGCCAGCCGGCGACGGCGGCAAGGACCAGAAGCATCGGCGCCAGAAACAGCCAGGCCGAGCGCACGCGTTGCCGCATCAGGCGCGAGCGGCTCACAGGCATCGCCCTCACCAGCCCTTGCCCTTCAGCCTGGTCAGCCTGGCTTCGAGATCGGCCAGATTGTCGGCGGCGCTGCCGTCGCCCGACATGGTGTTGTGGACGGCCGTCCAGAACTGGCTCGAGGCTTCGTTGTACTTGATCTTGGCGACCGCCGAAGGGCGCGGTGCCGCGTTGAGGAATATCTGCTTCCAGCGCGGGACGATCGGCTGTTCCCTGGCGATATCGGGATCGTCATAGAGCGCCTTGATGGTGGGCAGGTTGGACGTCCTCAGCGTTCGATACTTCTGCATCTCGGGCGAGGCGATGAACTTCACCAGATCGATCGCCGCGTCCTGGTGCTTGGAATATTTGGAAACCGCGAGGTTCCAGCCGCCGAGCGTTGCCGTCGGCCGGGCGCCCTCGCCGGTTCCTGCCGGCAGCGGCGCCACATCGAACTTGCCCTTGATCGGTGAGGTCTCGCTGTTGCCGAGCGCATAGGCATAGGGCCAGTTGCGCATGAAAACGGCATTGCCGGTCTGCCAGACGCCGCGCGATTCCTCTTCCTGGTAGGCGAGCACGCCCGGCGGCGCAATGGTGCCGATCCAGCCCTTGACCATGTCGAGCGCGGCCGCGGCTTGTCGATTGTTGATGGAGACCGTGCCGTTGGGCTCGATGACCTGGCCGCCGCCATTCGACATCACCCATTCGAGCGCATCGCAGGTCAGCCCCTCATAGGCGTTGCCCTGGAAGACGAAACCCCACAGGTCCTTGTTGCCGGCGGTGCGCTCCTTGTCCATGACGAGCTTGGCGGTGTCGGCCAGTTCCTGCCAGGTGGTCGGCACCTTGGCGCCATATTTGTCGAGCAGATCCTTGCGGTAATAGAGTGCCGGCGCGTCGGTGAAGATCGGCAGCGCCACCAGCTTTCCGTTCACGGTCTGCGACTGGATGATCGACGGGAAGTGCTCGGCCACGATATCCCTGGTCGCCGCGGTGAGATCGACGAGTTGGCTGGCAAGCTGCGGCGCCCAGATCACGTCGGTCTGGTAGACGTCGATGTCGCTGTTTCCCGCCGCGAGCCACAATCTGAACTGACCGAACTGGTCGGTGCCCGACGGCGGGATCACCACGACGTCGACCTTGTTGCCGCTCTGCTTCTGGTAGCGGTCGAGTATCTCGCGCAAGACCTTGATGCCGTTGCCCGTGTCGCCCGACACGATCGACAGCTCGACCCCGCGAGCCGGCGCCACCGCGAGCATCACGCCGACGGCAAGTGCAAGGAATGCGCGGTAAAATTTCATGCTGGTGGGCCTCGCCTCGGAACCGTCCACGCGGACCTTGCCGCGTCGGCTGATGATGACCCTCCGCCCGCATTGAATGCGGAGCGACGCTTCGGGGTTCCCGACATGGCCATCGGGGACGGGTCCGGGAGCGGACTGACCCCAGTCACTCAGTTTAGGGAGATCTCGCGATTGGCCGCAGGCCCAAAGCGGGCGGGCTCCGAAACCCGCCGCCCCGGAGCCCGCCTTGGAGTGGCTGACGCATGCCGGCACAGCCTCTCCGACGCCTTGCCAGCGTCGATCCGCCGATCGGCCGCCCTGCACCACGACGCATTAGCATGTCCTAACGTCAGCTTGTGTGAAGCGGTTCACAATGCGCCCTGCATTCGGTTGTGTCGCTGAAGGCAAATGCTGCGAAGCGCCTAGCCTTCCCAGGCCACCGGAACCATGCCCAGCCGCTCGTAAAGCCTGAAGGCTGCGGGGTTCTTCACCGTGTTGGTCTTGAGGTCGACATGGGCGGCACCTTTGTCGCGGAAAGTCAGGACCACGTGCCGCATCAGCGCCTCGCCGATGCCGTGCCTTCGCGAGTCCGGATGAACGGCGAGATCCTTGACGAAGCCCGACGCCCAGCAAAGCGCGGCGCCCGCCAGCAGCCCCTTGCCGTCGATGACCAGGAAACAGAGGTCCGGATCGAACTCGGTATCGCCAGAGATGCGCTGCCACCATTCGTCGAACGGACCTTCGGCGCCGTCGTCGAATGCCTCTTCCAGCAGTGCGTGCAGGGCCTGCGCATCCCTGTGCTCGAACGGGCGCATAACGAAGCCTTCCGGCCAATGCGGCGCGGTCAGCGCATCGTCGAGAAGCTTGCGAAGGCGGACATCGTTGGGGGCCGGCGGCCGGCGGCTGTCAGTGTCACGCATGCAACTGCCCCAAAGACCGATGGGACGCGCCTCGTTGCCGGCGCTCAGGCGCCCGGCTGCAGGCGGCGCCGGTCGACGCCGAGACCCGTTTGATCGAGCAGGCCCTTGCGCTTGGCGTCGTAATAATAGCCTGTCTGATAGAGCTGGTCGGCCCGCTTGGCATTGCCGCCCGAGACCAGCCAGGCGCCGCGCAGGTATTTGACAGCGTATTTGAGATTGGTCTCGGCGTCGAACAGGCCGGCTGCCGGCCCGTCATAGCCCATGCCGCGTGCCGTCGCGTGCTTGATCTGCATCAGTCCCCAATGACCGTGATTATAGGCCTTCGGATTGAAGGTGCTCTCGCGGTTGACGACATGGCGCACCAGATCGACCGGCACTTCGTAGATCGCCGAATATTTCTCGATCAGCCGCTCGATCTCGGCGCGCGGACCCGTGGCATGCTGTTCGGGGCCCGGTTGGGCAAGCAGCGCCGGGTTCTGCGGCACCACATAGGCGACCTGCTGCACGCCCGGCATAGGAGCCACCTTCGCTGATGGGCCGGTGACCGGCATGGCAACAGCGGCAGTCCGGTAGACGGCGGCCTGCTTGAGCGCACCGGGGCCGGTCGGCGATGCGCCGGTCATCAGCACCGGCGGCGGCGGAAACTGCCCGGCCACGGGTGTCGAGCCGGCGAACGCGGCAGGCTGCGCCGGCGGCGGGAGGGCGGCGCCGGGCTGCGCGGGCGGCGGCAACGGCGCGCCAGCCATTGTCGCCCCAGGCGCCGTCGCCCCAGGTGCCGTCGCCAGGGCCACGGCATCGCCGGTCAGCGCCGCTGTTTGCACCTGAGCGAGGCCGGAAGGCTCCGGCAGCACAGCAACGGTTTCGGGCAGCGCGATGGTCGGTGTGTCGTCCTCGGCGGCCGGCGTCGATGCCGCCGCAAGCGCCGGCGAGGGTTTCATCTGTGAGGTCGAGGTACAGCCGCTGAGGCCGGCAGCGGCAACGAGCACGCCGATCGCGGTGAGGATGATTTTCGCTGCCAAGCCCTGCAGGTCCGATTGTCGGTTGTTGAAAAGTCCTTACACCAGCGATTCCAACCGGGCAATCAGGGCCAGTGTGCAGCTTTCGGGTGGCGAGACTCGAAGCAAACTGCGATATTGTTCCCCATCTGTACTGGAGATGTACCCGTTTTTCGCAGTTTGCGGAAAGGAGCGCACCATGGAAAACGCATTGCCGATCACGGCCGGCCACGCAGTGTTAGAAACAGTGATCGGCTTCATGGGCGTCGCCTGGAGCGAAAAGGGCCTGATCCGGCTCTGCCTGCCCGAGCGTAGCCGCGAAGCGGTCGAGCGCCGCCTGTTTCGCCATGCCGGAGTCTCCACCTCCACCGAACAGCCGCAATGGGTGGTCGAACTGATCGCCTCGATCAAGGCCTATGCGGCCGGGGACGATGTCGATTTCTCCGGCGTGCCGGTCGATCTCGACGGCGTCGACGATTTCCGCCTCGCCATCTATGACGCTGCGCGCAAGCTCGGCTTCGGCGAGACCACCACCTATGGCGAATTGGCCAAGCGGGCCGGCCATGCCGGGCTTGCCCGCGAAACCGGTGCAGCCCTCGGCGCCAATCCGGTGCCGCTGGTCATTCCCTGCCACCGCATCCTTGCCGCCGGCGGCAAGATCGGCGGCTTCTCGGCTACCGGCGGCTCCGCCACCAAGGAGAAGATGCTGGCCATGGAAGGCGTGCGGGTCGGCCCGCCGCCCGCCGCTCAGGCATCATTCGCGTTCTGACACAGCTTGCCGAAAGGACTCTAATGGCGTGGGAAGATCCGCCGTCGGAAATGCCGGTCGAAGTCCGGCCGTTTGCAGATATAGACGGGGCAGGATTTAGTATCGGCGCTCGGCACATAGGCCCGCGCTCTCACCTCGCCCATGTTGCAGAAGCGCTCGTCCCGCACATAGCGGTCATAAAGCGGCAGTCCCGGCACGCGCGTCGACTGATAGCGCAGGATGACCGCGCCATGCCTGGCGATCGTCGCCCGCACGCGGCCGCAGCTCATGCGCGTCGGGTCGTAGCGCGAGACGGCCTGCGCCTCGGCGGCCACCACCATCAGGCAGGCGGCAAGCAGAATTGTCCTCATGATCTTCTCCCGCAACAGCAAGCGTATCTTCCCTCCACAACGCATCCCCGGCTGCAAACCTTCCAAGCGCAGTGGGCTCCGTTGGACGCTATCGCGGCACATGCCGGTAACGCCATCTTGTTTTCGTTCGCGAACCATACTATATCCGGCGCATTGAATTTGGCCGATCGATCGGGCCGCGATCTTCGCGTTTGCTGACGTCTATCTCCAAAATTTCGATACCACCGGCCGGGCTTTGGTCCGGTCAAACGAAGCAAATGTGAAGGACTCTACATGGCAACTGGTACGGTTAAGTGGTTCAACGCCACCAAGGGCTATGGCTTCATCCAGCCCGACAATGGCGGCGCGGACGTTTTCGTCCACATCTCCGCCGTCGAGCGCGCTGGCATGACCACCCTCGTTGAAGGCCAGAAGATCAGCTTCGAGATCGAGCAGGACCGCCGCACCGGCAAGTCCGCTGCTGGGTCTCTGAGCAAGGCAGCCTGATTTGGCGCTGGCATTTTGCAGCCGGGCGTGATCGCCTGGCATTGCACAATGCGCCTAGTTAGCGACGCGCACCGGGCGAGAGCCTGGAGCGGGCGGCAAGTCACGGATGTACTGACGGTCGTGCGATAAGCGCGCCGGAGCGAAAGGACCCGACAAGCTGGAACAGCAGATAGCTGCCGGCCCGGCCCAACGCTCCCGATCAGGCTACCGGCATAGGAAGGCGGGCATTGTCCCGCCTTTTTTGTTGCTTAGATTTGGAAACGGCGTGGGGAAGAACTAGATTGGCCCAACCCACTCGATCGGCACGTGCCTCTTGTCCGTCTCGACCCGCTTCAGCCACTCCACCACGGCCGGATAGGCGTCGAGCTGGAAACCGCCCATCTCGGCGGTGTGAGTGTAGGCATAGAGCGCAATGTCGGCGACGCTGTAGATGCCGCCGGCGAAAAAGGCGTTCTGCTCCAGATGTTTGTTCATCACGCCGAGCGCCTTGTTGCCGCGCTCCAAGGTCAGCGCCAACCGTTCCGGCGTCGCATCCTTAGCCCTCTCGGGAAATGTGAGCAGCGCCTTGCGTACCGCGATATAGGGCTCGTGGCTGTACTGCTCGAAGAACAGCCACTGATAGGCCAGCGCCCGCTCATATCTGTCGGCCGGCAGGAAGCGCGTGCCTTCGGCGAGATAGAGCAGAATGGCGTTGGATTCAGCGATGCGTCGGCCGTCGTCGAGCTCGAGCAGCGGCACCATCGCGTTGGGGTTCTTGGCGACATAGTCGGCCTTGCGCGTCTCGCCGGTGTGCGAGCTCACTTCGATGCGGGTGAAGGGAATGCCGAGCTTTGCCATCAACAGACGCGGCTTGTAGCAATTGCCGCTGTCGATCATGTCATAAAGGATCATGGCCCTCTCCGCGCGCGACGAACGATCGGCAGCCTCTAACTCGCCTGTGCGGAGTTCATCCAGTGATTTGTTTTTGAGTGAAAGCATCAGCGGCGCTGATGCAAAGGCACTACCTTGTTGTCCATGCCGAGCAGCGCATCGATCGCCAGCGGCTCTTCGTTGAAGATGGTGCCGGCGAGCGCCGGGCGGGCGAGGTGATATCCTTGCAGGAGGTCGACGCCGCCATCGAGCGCGACGCGCAGATGCGTGGCATGCTCGATGCCCTCGACCAGCACCTTGGCGCCGCGGTCGTGCAGCGTCGAAACCAGCGGCCGGAAGAACCGCTCGGCGGCGGCATGGCGGCAGAACTCGGCGAACCAGCCGCCGTCGATTTTGACGATGTCGGGCGACAGCAGGCTGATGCGCGCTTCGGTCGAATGTCCGGTGCCGAAATCGTCGATGGCGATGCGGACACCGTCACGCCTCATCTCGCGCACGAGGCGGGCGAGCACATGCTCGTCGGCTGCCTGCTCGGTGATCTCGCAGACCAGCATGGCCGGCTCGAGGCCGAAATCGCCGAGATGCCTGGCCATCAGCCGGATCTCGGCGAGCGCCCGTCCGAGATGATCGTTGATCATCGGATTGTAGTTGAAGAACAGGGTAAGGCCATCGACGCCGATGTTGCGGTAGTTGCCGAGATGCAGCATCCGGCACATCGTCTCGACGAACAGACGGTCCTTTGCTGCAACGCTGTCGAAGAAAACTTGCGGCGCAACGGGCGTCGCGACGCGGCGCGGCTCGATCAGCGCCTCGACGGCGACGGGTTGCAGCGATCTGCCACGCGGCGCGAAGATCGGCTGGTAGGCGCTCCACAGCCGGAACTCGCCATAGACGCCGAATTGAAGGCCGATCTCGTCTTCGAAGATCGCTTCGGCGACAATTCGCCGCCTTTCGGGGCGCTGCCTGTCGGGCCGCCCGATCATGGCGTCACCTTGCGCCCAAACGCCTTGGTTGGGCGAGCTGACGCCACCGGAGCGGGACTGGCGGCCGCTGTCGTTTTGCCCTCCCCGGCCGCGGGCGCCTGCACACTCTTGCCGAAGACGCGAAGACTGGTCGAGGCCAGCTCCGGCCGGGCAAGCACATAGCCTTGCACCATTGACGCCCCGGATTTCTCGGCGAGCTCGAGCTGCCAGCCTTCCTCGATGCCTTCGAAAACCGTGCGGATGCCCTGATTTTCGAAGCTCGTCACCATCGTCGTCAGCAGCGCGAATCCGGCTCCGGACTCCATCAGCTGCGTGATCCATTTGGCGTCGAATTTGACGATGTCCGGCCGCAATTCCTTGATGCGGTTGATGTCGGATTCGTCGGCGCCGTAATCGTCGACGGCGATGCGGAACCCGTTGGCGCGCAGCGCCTCGACGAAGCTGTAGAGCGTTTCCTGCGAAGCCGATTTCTGCTCGGTGACCTCGCACACGATACGGCGCGGGTCGATGCCGGCCTCGTGCAGCACCAGCCGCATGTCGCGCAGCGCCTTGTCGACGATGGCGCGGTCGGTGAACACCGACGGATCGAAATTGACGAAGATCGACGCCTCTTGCGGCAGACAGCCGCCGGCGTTGAGCAGATGCAGCGTCCTGGTCAGCGCCTCGATATGCAGCCGGTCGCCTGCGGGGCAAGTGCCGAAGAAGCTCATCGGCGATTGCGGCTCACCGTCGCGGAACGGGCGGATAAGCCCCTCGAAGGCAATGGGCGAAAGCTTGCCTCCATCGAAGGCGAAGATTGGCTGGAAGGCGCTCTGCAGCGTGTAGATTCCCCAGACACCGCTTGAGGTGCCGTCATCATGACGGATGATATGGGCAAGCCCGATGCTGCGCGACAAAGGTCCCTCGCTCCGCAGAGTAAGCGCAATTCGATCTGCCATCCTGCCAGCCAAGGGTTTACCGCTCGTTGATGAATTTATAGTTGCCGCTCACGCCACCTTGACCTCTGGATCACCCGACAATGCTTGCGCTTGGCCCGATGATGCGACATGAGAGGCGCCGCGGCCGCTCCTGGCCGCGTCCTTCTCTTGGAGACGCTCTGTCATGGCCTTTCTTGCCGACGCCCTTTCCCGCGTGAAGCCTTCCGCGACCATTGCGGTGACGCAGAAAGCGCGTGAGCTGAAAAATGCCGGCCGTGACGTCATCGGCCTCGGCGCCGGCGAGCCGGACTTCGACACGCCCGATAACATCAAGAACGCGGCGATCGAGGCGATCCGCCGTGGCGAGACCAAGTACCCGCCGGTCTCCGGCATCGCGCCGCTGCGCGAGGCGATCGCCAAAAAATTCAAGCGCGAGAACAATCTCGACTACCGACCGGAGCAGACCATCGTCGGCACCGGCGGCAAGCAGATCCTGTTCAACGCCTTCATGGCGACGCTGAACCCCGGCGAAGAGGTCATCATCCCGCGCCCCTATTGGGTGAGCTACCCGGAGATGGTGGCGATCTGCGGCGGCACGTCCGTCTTTGCCGACACCTCGATCGACAACGGCTTCAAGCTGACGGCTGAGGTGCTGGAAAGGGCGATCACGCCGAAGACGAAATGGCTGCTGATGAACTCGCCGTCCAACCCATCGGGCGCCGCTTACACCGAGCGTGAACTCAGGGCCCTGGCCGACGTGCTGCTCAAGCACCCGCATGTCTGGACGCTGACCGACGACATGTATGAGCACCTGACCTATGGCGACTTCGTCTTCAAGACCATCGCCGAGGTCGAACCGAGCCTCTACGAGCGCACGCTGACCATGAACGGCGTGTCGAAGGCCTATGCCATGACCGGCTGGCGTATCGGCTACGCCGCTGGCCCGGTGCCGCTGATCAAGGCAATGGACATGATCCAGGGCCAGCAGACTTCCGGCGCCTGCACCATCGCGCAATGGGCGTCCGTCGAGGCGCTCAACGGCCCGCAGGACTTCATCGCCAAGAACAAGGCGATTTTCCAGGGCCGGCGCGACCTCGTCGTGTCGATGCTCAACCAGGCGCGCGGCATCTCTTGCCCATCGCCGGAAGGCGCCTTCTACGTCTATCCGTCCTGCGCTGAGCTGATCGGCAGGAAGACGAAGGCCGGCAAGGTCATCGACAATGACGAAGCCTTCTGCTCGGAGCTGCTCGACGCCGAAGGCGTTGCCGTTGTGTTCGGATCGGCCTTCGGCCTCGGCCCGAACTTCCGCATCTCCTACGCAACATCGGAGGCGCTGCTGGAGGAAGCCTGCACCCGCATCCAGCGCTTCACTGCGTCGCTGACCTGATCGGCAACGCCGCCATCCACAAAAACCCGGCTTCGCGCCGGGTTTTTGTTGGACGGCAATCAGCCGCCATACTGTTCGTCGGAGACAGCCTCGAGCCACTCGGCATGGACGCCGTCCAGCGCTTCCTGCATGGCGACATGCGTCATCGTGGTCTTCGGCCCGGCGCCGTGCCAGTGCTTTTCGCCCGGCGCGAAGGAGATGACGTCGCCGACCCTGATCACCTCGATCGGCCCGCCCCACGTTTGCGCAAGCCCGGCGCCGGCCGTGACGTAGAGCGTCTGGCCGAGCGGGTGCGTGTGCCAATGCGTGCGGGCGCCCGGTTCGAAACTGACCAGGGTTGCCCTCAGCCGCGCCGGCGCCTCCTTCTCGATGATCGGCGTCTGCAGCACCTTGCCGGTGAAATACTTTTCTGGCGCGATGATCGTCGGCACGCTGCCGCACGCAATGATCTTCATCGTAGAAACTCTCAAATCGTTAGGGACCGTCCGCCGCAGCGGGAGGTCAGTTTCTTGCTATATGGCGACCGACGCAATCGCCTTTGAGCGCTTGAGCCACCGGGCTGTTCGAAACCGAGCACAAAACCAAAGCCGGCGCATTTCCTATTTTCCTTGCCCTCTCCGCTAACCCGTGTGACGATGGCCTTGGCAGGTGGTGAGCAACAACCCCGCCCGCGACGGCTGAACAGGCCGGCCGCCGCTCCCAGGGAAACGCCTGAGTGGAGGTCAGCCATGGGTAATCGCGCCGGAGGACGACGCACGGGACCGAAATGCATCGCCATAGTCGGTCCCTTCGCAAGCGGTAAGACGACACTTCTCGAAGCTATCCTCGCCCGCACGGGCGCCATTCCCCGCCAGAATCCCGTCTCATCGGGCAACACGGTTTCCGATCATTCGCCAGAAGCCCGCGCCCACGCCATGAGCGTCGAGGCGACCTTTGCCACGACGGAATTCATGGGCGAGCAGTTCACCTTCGTCGATTGCCCCGGTTCCATCGAGTTCGCCTTCGAGGCGGAGCCGGTGCTTGCCGCCTGCGATGTCGCCGTGGTCGTGGCCGAAGCGGACGAAAAGAAGATACCCGCGCTTCAGCTCATCATGCGCAAGCTCGACGATCTCGGCGTGCCGCGCATCCTGTTCCTCAACAAGGTGGACAAGGCGGTCGCCGGCGTGCGCGAGACGCTAAAGATGCTGCAGCCGGCCAGCTCGGCGCCGCTGCTGCTGCGCCAGATTCCGTTGCGCAAGGATGGTGTCGTCATCGGCTCGATCGATCTGGCCTTGGAGCGCGCCTATGTCTACCGCGAATATGCCGAAAGCCAGGTCGCCGAGATTCCGGACGACGACAAGGCGCGCGAGCTCGAGGCACGGTTCTCGATGCTGGAGACGCTGGCCGACCATGACGACCAGTTGATGGAGCAGTTGCTGGAGGAGATCGAGCCGCCGAAGGACGCGATCTTCGATGACCTTGCCGCCGACCTGCGCGCCGGCTCGGTGACGCCGGTGCTGATCGGTACCGCCGAGAAGGGCAACGGTGTGCTGCGCCTGTTGAAAGCTATCCGCCACGACGCGCCTGACGTCGAGGCGACGCGCAAGCGCCTTGGCGCGCCCGATGGCAGCCAGACGGTCGTGCAGGTGATGAAGACCATCCACACCGCGCATGGCGGCAAACTGTCTATTTCGCGTGTGCTTTCCGGCCAGGTGGCCGACGCAGCCGAACTCTTCCTCTCTAGCGGCGACACGACGAAAGTCTCCGGCATCTACAAGATGCTTGGCAAAGACCAGTTGAAGCTGCCGTCGGCCAAGGCTGGCGATACCGTCGCGCTCGGCAAGCTCGACAATGTCAGGACCGGCCAAACGCTGAGTTCGGCCAAAGGCGGCATCAAGCCGCTGATCGCCCTGGAGCCCCCGCAACCGGTGTTCGCATTCGCTTTGCGTCCCAAGGAGCGCAAGGACGAGGTCAAGATGTCGGCAGCGATCCAGAGGCTAGCCGAGGAAGACCCCTCGCTCAGCCTGCACCACAACCAGGACTCCGCGGAGACCGTATTGTCGGGCCATGGCGAGATGCACCTGCGCGTCGTGCGCGAGCGGCTTGAAGGCAAGAACCAGATCCCGATCGATGGCCATTCGCCGGCCGTTCCCTATCGCGAGACGATCCGCAAATCCGCGCAGCAGCGCGGCCGCCACAAGAAACAGTCGGGCGGCCACGGCCAGTTCGGCGACGTGGTGATCGAGATCAAGCCGCTGCCGCGCGGCACGGGTTTCCAGTTCACCGACACCATCACCGGCGGCGTCGTGCCAAAAACCTACATCCAGTCGGTGGAGACCGGCATCCGCGACTATCTGAAATCCGGTCCGCTCGGCTTCCCGGTGGTCGATGTCGCCGTCAACCTTTCGGACGGCTCCTATCATGCAGTCGACTCGTCCGACATGGCCTTCCAGATGGCGGCCAAGCTGGCGATGAAGGAAGGCATGGCGGCCTGTTCGCCGGTTCTGCTGGAACCGATCATGAAGGTCGAGATCGTCACGCCTTCAGATGCGACTTCGAGGATTATCGCTTTGATCCCGCAGCGGCGCGGCCAGATCCTTGGCTATGACGCGCGGCCCGGCTGGCCGGGCTGGGACGTGGTCGAAGCGACCATGCCCCAGGCCGAGATCGGCGACCTGATCATCGAGCTGCGCTCGGCGACGGCAGGCGTCGCCAGCTACAAGGCCGTCTTCGACCATATGGCCGAGCTGACCGGGCGCCTCGCCGACGAGGCGATGAACGCCAACGGCAAGGCCGCCTGATCGGATCTTGTTGAAGACGCGAAAACGGCGCCCGGATCGTCCGGGCGCCGTTCTTATTGCGGACTGTCTTCCTTGGGAGGCAACGGCAGGTCCGCCGCATCAGGAAATGGATCGGACGCGGTAGCTGCCTGAGCCCGGCCTGTCCGAGTGATGCCCCCATCTCCCGGACCGACCAACCGCGTCCTATGATCTACCTAATCG
>NZ_RZSF01000153.1:0-15575 GCF_004023325.1 Mesorhizobium sp. M1A.F.Ca.ET.072.01.1.1
CATGCACCTTGAGGATCTTCTCGCGGCCGACGATGTCGGGGTTCGGCACCACCACCTGGCGGTCGAAGCGGCCCGGCCTGAGCAGCGCCGGGTCGAGCACGTCGGGCCGGTTGGTGGCGGCGATCAGGATGATGCTTTCGTTGGACTCGAAGCCGTCCATCTCGACCAGCAGCTGGTTCAGCGTCTGCTCGCGCTCGTCATTGCCGCCGCCGAGGCCGGCGCCGCGATGGCGGCCGACGGCGTCGATTTCGTCGATGAAGATGATGCAGGGGGCGTTCTTCTTGGCCTGGTCGAACATGTCACGCACCCGGCTTGCGCCGACGCCGACGAACATCTCGACGAAATCCGAGCCGGAGATGGTGAAGAACGGCACATTGGCCTCGCCTGCGACGGAGCGGGCGAGCAGCGTCTTGCCGGTTCCGGGAGGGCCGACCAGCAGCACGCCGCGCGGGATCTTGCCGCCGAGCCGCTGGAACTTCTGCGGATCGCGCAGGAACTCGACGATCTCCTCCAGGTCCTCCTTGGCCTCGTCGACGCCGGCGACGTCCTGGAAGGTGACGCGGCCATGCGCCTCGGTGAGCAACTTCGCCTTCGACTTGCCGAAGCCCATGGCGCGGCCGGAGCCGGACTGCATCTGGCGCATGAAGAATATCCACACGCCGAGGATCAGGATCATCGGCAGCCACGAGATCAGATAGCCGAACAGCGAGTTCGAACCGTCGCTTTCAGGCCGCGCGTTGATGGTGACGTTCTTGTCCTGCAGCCTGGAGACCAGCGACGGATCGCCCGGCGAATAGGTCTGGAAGCCGTTGGCGTTGTCCGTGTAGTTGCCCGAGATACGGGCGCCGGCGATCGTCACGCTCTTGACCCGGCCGGAAGAGACATCCTGCAGGAACTGCGAATAGGCAATCTCGCTCGAAGCGCCGCGCGTCTGCGGCGTCTGGAAAAGATTGAACAAGGCGATGAGCAGGACCGCTATGATCGCCCAGAGCGCGAGGTTGCGATAATTCGGATTCATCTATTGTCCTGTTGGCGTCCGCGCGCGGACCCACGATGGTGATTGGAGGCTTGGGCCTAACATAGGGAGAGCGTCTCCCCTTGCCAAGCAGAACAGCATGCCTCGGTTAAGCTTTCGCCCATGCTCCGCCGCGATCATGGCCGCCAAAAGGCGAGGGCGGCAGCGGCGGCGCGCCGATCAGCGCGGCGACGGCGGCAGCGGGCCGGAGATCGAAGGACGGCAGGAAGCGGGTGAAGGGCGACACCGCAGGAACGATCGCCGTCGCCGGCGGCGCGGCATCATCGCCAGCCAAATCAAGGCGTTCGCCGCCGCGCCACAGCGCGGGCTCGGCGGCCAGCGCCTTGCGCAGCAAGCTCGCCGGAACGTCGCCTTCCGGGGTAAATCGCTTGGCGGCGCCGGGACCTGCTGGCGCGATCACCAACCCGCTCGGCCTGTCGCTCAATGTGATCCTCCGCCGACCGTCCCACAAGGCCTGCTCAGCAGCCGGAACCGCGGGCAGATTGCGGGCCTCGCGGTGGAGGAAGATGCCGCCGGTGCGGCGCGCGTCGACCACCGTCCGCGACAATGTGGCGCAAAGCGTCCCCGACCGCAGATGCTCGAACAGCGCCCGGCAACGCGCCTCGTCGACAAGGAACGTGACGCCGCCGACCGTGGCGAGCAGGATGCGAAATGCATAGACGGCGGCTTCGCTATCCTCACCACTGGCGAAATCGCGATCGAGGCGGATGAGCCCCGGAGCCGGCTGGCTAGCGAAGGCGCCGATCAGCGCCGCCGCACGCTGGCCGAGGTTCTCGCGCTCGGCGGCTGCCTGTCCGGCCTTCGCGATTGCTTCCTTGAAACGCGCCTCGCCGTCTCTGCCTGCAAGCCAGATGCGCAGGCGCGGCCGCTCGAAGCGCCGGTCGACATTGGTCGGATCCTCGGTCCAGCCGATGCCGCGACGCTTCAGCATCTCCCGCAATGCCGCGCGGCGCGTGGCGAGCAGCGGGCGGGCGATCCAGACCCGCCAATCGTAGAGCGTGGCGGGCGCCATGCCGGCGAGCCCGCGGCCGTCGCGTGGATCCTCGTCGCGGGCCTCCTCTTCACGAACTTGCCGCATCAGCACGGTCTCGGCCTGGTCGTCGGCGGTATGTCCGGTCACCACCGTGCGGATGCCTTCCCCTTCGGCTGCCTCGGCCAGCAGCCGGTAGCGCGCCTCGCGCGCGGCGGCCGGCAAGCCGGTCGATGGCTTGCGGCCGGACCAGACGAGCGTGCGATGCGCGATGCCGTGCTCGGCGCAAAGCCGGGCGACAGCTTGCGCTTCGGCTGCCGAGCTTGGTCTGAGGTCATGATCGATCGTCACCGCAAGCAGCCTTGCCGCGGGCAGGGTACGGTCGAGGTGGTGCTTGAGCAGATGGAGAAGGGCGGTCGAGTCGCTGCCGCCGGACACGGCCGCAACGGCGCCGTGGGAGAAGTCGAAGTCTTGGAAAAGGCGATCCGAAAGGTCAGTCTCGGTATCGAACATCACTGCGCGTCGTCCAAAAGCGGTCCCGATTCTGGGACAACGACACGCAAGCTAGCACGAGGCCAGCGCCTTTTCCTGCTTGATGCGTTCCTTCAGCGTGCCGGAAACATCCGGGTAGCGCTTGCCGATCTCGTTGAAAGTGGCGCAGGCCACGTCGTTCTGCTTGAGGCCGACCAGCGATACGCCGAGCTTGAGCAGCATGTCGGGCGCCTTCTTGGCCTTCGGATAATCCTTGCTGGCGGCCAGGAAAACCTCCGCCGCGTCGCGATATTTCTGCTGGCCAAGCAGGGATTCGCCCAGCCAGTAATGCGCGTCCGCCGCCTTGGCGTCCTTGGGGAAGCGCGAGATATGGTCGCGGAAACCCTGCTCGGCGGTGGGATAGTCGCCCGACAGGATGAACTGGTAGGAGTTGCGGTAGAGCTCGTCCGGATTGTTGGTCGAGGGCAGCGAGGCCATGACCGTGCCGCCGGACTTGCTTTTGCCAGGCTTGCCGCCGGTCTCGGCGGCAGGCGCGTTTGCCGTAGCCGCGGGAGCTTCCGTCTGCGAGCCCGCCTGCGGGGCGGGGTCGGCATTGACGACATTGCCGTTCTTGTCGACGGTAATGGTGCCGAAGGTCTTCGGCGGCGCGCCGGTGATCAACTTGCCCGGGTCGCCGGTCTGAGACTCGACGATGACGTCGCCGACGCTCTTGCCGCCGCCGTCCTGCGGAGCCGTGCCGGGCGCAGCTTGCGTCGCCGGAGCCGTTGCGACGTTGGTGTCGGTGCCGCTGTCGCCGGCGCCAGCATCGCCCATATTCGTGTTGCCGCTGCTGCCGTCCTGCGGCGCGGTCTCCGACTTCTTCTGGCCCGTTGGCTTCGCGCCCTGCGAGCCGCCTTCGAGCTGCTGGAAGCGGAACTCGTTGTCCTCCTGCTGCTTGCGCATCTGCTCCTGCATTTGCAGGATCTGGAAATTGAGCTCCTCAAGCTTGCCGTTCATCTGGCGGATCTGATCCTCCAGACCGGTCATGCCGGCGCCGTCCTGCTGGGCGACTTGCGCCTGCTCGGTCTTCTTCTTGTCGCCGAAAATGCCCAGCGTCGGCAGATGGAAAGTGAAGCCGCTGTCCGAGGATTGCCCGCTGTCCGCCGGTGCGGCGATGCCTGCGATGCTTGATAGGAGCAGCAGCGCAAGCGTGCCGCTCAGGACCGTTCTGAAATGCATTATATCTCTCGCCGTGAAAATCTGTTGGCCCGATGCGCCTTTCCAAATCGGAGGGGGATAAAGCGCCCTCGCGCTCTTAGCAGGACGCGAGACTTCGGCCAAATTTTGTTTCAAGCTGTCGCATATGAAAAAGGCGGCTCGGAGGCCGCCTTTCGTTCAGCGATGTTGTATTTTTGCCGCCCACAGCGCCGCGCGTCGTCAGACGCGCCAAGGACGCTGTGGCGCTTATGAGCGTTTCCGAAAATCGATATCGATTTCCGGCGCGGCGCGTCAGGAACCGGCGCCCGAGAGCGTGGTGACGGCGCGGCGGTTCTGCGACCAGCACGAAATGTCGTCGCAGACGGCGACCGGGCGTTCCTTGCCGTAGGAGATCGTCTTCAGACGGTTGGCCGCGACGCCCTTCGAAACCAGGAAGTCGCGGGTGGCAGCGGCGCGGCGGGCGCCCAGCGCCAGATTGTACTCGCGCGTGCCGCGCTCGTCGGCATGGCCTTCGATGACGATGGCATACTGCCTGTACTGGTTGAGCCACTGCGCCTGGCGCGACAGCGTCGTCTGCGCGTCGGCGCGGATCGACGAGGAGTCGGTGTCGAAGAAGATGCGGTCGCCGATGTTGACGGTGAAGTCCTGCGCCGAGCCGGGCGTGGCAGAGCCGGCGCCGTTGAGGCCGAGATCGGCGGCGCTGTTCGGGGTCTTCTTCGAGGCGCAGCCGGTGATGGCCAGAGCCGCCACCAGCGCGATCATCGCCGGATTTCTGGTAAGTGCTGCGATACGGCCCATGCCGCCTCTCCTTCGCATTCGAGTGATTTCGTTGATCACCCAGTAACCACGTTTGGGTTAACCGGCATTCAAGAAACACGGTTAATTTTTCGTTTCGAGCCGCCGTCCTCGGCCGATTTAGCTAGGCTCACAATGCGCGGCGACCGTAGGCGGAAATGCGGCCAAAACATGAAAAAAGGGGGAATTGAGGAACTGAAGAACTGAGGAATTGAAGGAAGAAATTAGGCCAGCTTCTCTCTGAGATTTACAAGCGCCCCGGGTCCTCCATTTTCCTCAGTTCTTCAGTTCCCCGTTCTTAAATTCTTCCGTTCCTCTGCCTACTCCAGCAGCGGCGACCAGGCCGGATCCGAGGCGAAGTTCGAGGTCGGGATCTGCTGCTCGTTGCGGCCGGTAAGATCGACCGTGACCAGTTTCGGCCCGCCGGCGGAGTCGCGGAAGAACATCAGCACGCGACCGTTCGGCGCCCAGGTCGGCCCCTCCTGCTGGAAGCCGGAGGACAGGATGCGCTCGCCCGAACCGTCGGTCTTCATGACGCCGATCTGGAACTCGCCGCCCGACTGCTTGGTGAAGGCGATGAGGTCGCCGCGCGGCGACCACACCGGCGTGGAATAGACGCCGTCGCCGAACGAGATGCGGTGCGGGTTGGAGCCGTCCGCACCCATGACGTAGATCTGCGAGCGGCCGCTGCCGCCGCCGCGGTCGGAGGTGAAGACGATCTGCGAGCCGTCGGGCGAATAGGAGGGCGAGGTGTCGATGGCGGTCGAGTCGGTGAGCCGCGTGGTCGAACGGCTTCTCAGATCCATGGCGAAGATGTTGGAGTTGCCGTCATCGCGCAGCAGGCTCATGATCACCTTCTGGCCATCGGGCGAAAAGCGCGGCGCGAACGTCATGCCGGGGAAATTGCCGACCAGCTCGCGCTGTCCGGTCTCGATCTGCAGCAGATACACCTTCGGCTGTCCGCTCTCATAGGACATGTAGGTGATTTCCTGCCGGTTCGGCGAGAAGCGCGGCGTCAGCACGATCGAACGGCCGTCCGACAGGTAGCGGACGTTGGCGCCGTCCTGGTCCATGATGGCAAGACGCTTCTTGCGCGCGTTCTTGGCGCCGGATTCGTCGACGAAGACGACGCGCGTATCGAAGTAACCCTTCTCGCCGGTCAGCCGCTCGTAGATCGCATCGGCGATGATATGGGCGACGCGCCTGGTATTGGCGTCATTGGCGAAGAACTGCTCCCCGGCCATCTGCTGGCCGGCAAAGGTGTCCCATAGCCGGTACTGGGCGCGGATGCGCCCGTCGGCTTCCTTGCCGACGCTGCCGGTGACCAGCGCCTGCGCATTGATCACCTTCCAGTCGTCGAAGCGCGGCGTGGCGTCCGGGCCGGAGATCTTCTCGATGAAAGCGCTCTTGTCGATCGGCGCGAACAGGCCGGAGCGCTTGAGGTCGGCCGTGACGATCTCCGTGATCTGCGCGCCGAGCTCACCATTGGACTGGAAGTCAGTGATGGCGATCGGCAGCGGCTCGACATTGCCCTTGTTGACGTTGAGCTCGACGAGCGCCCAGGCCGGCAAGGTGGCGGCGGTCGTCATGCCCAGCGCCATGGCTGCAATCGTCAGGAGCGGCTTGAGGAAAGATCTCATGTCTTCTCGCTTCTCTTCTTTGATGGTTCGGACGCAAGGCCTATAGGCCAAGCATCTCCCTTGGGTCGAAGGTGACCCGGATGTCGTTCCAAATGTCCTGCTTGCCGGCGGGAACCTGCAGGCCGGCCACGTCGCATTTTTGAACCGCGCGCACTGCGCTTTCGTCGAACTGCCGGTTGCCGCTCGACTGCTCGACCGACGGGCGGCCGTCGAGCTTGCCGTTGGTATCGAGATTGAACCGGACCACGACGACGAAGTTCTCCGAACCTTCCAGTCCAACCGGCAAGGTCCAGCAGCCGCCGAGCTGAGCTTCGAGCGCGCCTTGCTCGGATTTGGACAGCTTCTGGCCCTGATCCTTCTCGCCGCCGAGCGACGACTGCTGCGTGGAGCGCTTGGCGCCGCCACCCGACGGCTTCTGCTTGTCCAGAAGTGCTGAAATCTCGTCGGCGTTGAACTGCTTTTCATCCGACTTCGGCTTCGAGGAAGCTTCCTTCACCGGCTTTTCAGCGTCCTTGCGTTCCGGCGCCTTGGCGCTCTCGGCGGGAGCGGGCTGCGGCTTCGGCCGCGCTGCAGGGGCGGGCGCCGAGTCCGGAAGCTGTGCCTCCTCGGTCGGCTGCTCCTTGGCGATCGCCTCGGCGACGGCGTCCGGCTTGACCTCTTCCTTCTGGATGGCGGCGGTCGTGTCCTTCGGCGTCGCTGGCGTCGGCTCCTTGGCGGGTGTCGGCTTCGGCTCCGTCTGCTTGACCGGCTCGGGCTTGACCTCTTCCTTAGGTGTCGGCGTCGGCGCGACTTCGGTCGCCGGGGTCGGCTTCGGCTTTTCCTGCGGCTTCGGCACGTCCTCGACCGCCGGCTTCTCGGTCGGCGTCGGCGCCGGGGGCGGCGCGGATGTCTTCTCGACCGGCTTCGGCTTGGCCTCGTCGGTTACCGGCTTGTCGGTGTCGACGCTGTTCTCGCCGACCTTCTGCGCGTCGGGGACGATATCCGGGCGCTTGGTCGGCAGCGGCGCCGGCTTGTCATGCATGACCGCTTTCTTGTCGCCCTGCAGGGTCTGCGCGATCGCTTCCATCGGCACGATGTCGACCGCGACGGACTCCACGTCGGAAGCCGGCATGGCGGGCGGCGAGGAGAGCGTGAACAGCCCGAAGGCCAGCGCCACCGCATGCAAGATCACCGAGGAGGTGAGGCCCGTCCGCATTTGGCGTCTACTGGTCCTGTTCCTGCAGCGAGATCAGGCCGATGTTCTTGTAGCCGGCGTTCTGGATGAGGCCCATCACCTTCAGCGCGGTGCCGTAACTGGTCGCTTTGTCGCCGCGGATGTAGATGCGCTCGTCATAGCCGGTCTTGGAAATCGCCTGCAGCTTGGCGACCAGCTCTTCCTGAGGGATTTCGGTTTCCTGCAGGTGAATCTCGCCGGAAGGGCCGATCGAGATTTGGATCGGCTGCGTGTCGGCGTTCATCGCCTTGGCTTTCGTCTCCGGCAGGTCGATCGGCACACCGACGGTGAGCAGCGGCGCCGCGACCATGAAGATGATCAGCAGCACCAGCATCACGTCGACCATCGGCGTGACGTTGATTTCCGACATCAGGGCATGATGACGACCGCGCCGCCGGTGGCCGCGTCCGCCTCGCCCTATGCCACCTGCGCTAGCAGCAGACATACCCATGATCGTACCTCAGGCCTTCTGCGCGACTTTTTCATCGATTTGGCGCGAGAGTATGGCGGAGAACTCATCCGCAAACCCTTCCATGCGCACGGCGAGCTTGTTCGCATCCGATGACAGCTTGTTGTAGGCGATTACGGCCGGAATGGCCGCGAGCAGGCCGATGGCCGTCGCCAGCAGCGCTTCCGCGATGCCGGGCGCCACGACCGACAGGCTGGTGTTCTTCGAGGCGGCGATCGCCTGGAAGGAGGTCATGATGCCGATTACGGTGCCGAACAAGCCGATGAAGGGCGCGGCCGAACCCGTGGTGGCAAGGAAGCCGAGCCGACCCTCCAGCCTTTCCATCTCGCGGGTCAGCGCGAGATCCATCGCCTTGTCGATGCGGGTCTGCAATGCCAGCGCCGATTTGGCGCCCTTCTCGAAGCTCTTCTTCCATTCGCGCATGGCGGCAACGAAGATCGCGCCCATGCCGGTGGTCTTGCGGTCGGCGAGCGTGCGGTAGAGCTCCTCGAGCGACTGTCCCGACCAGAACACCTGCTCGAAGCGATTGAGCGCCATCCGCATGCGGCTATAGGCGACAAGCTTGTCGATGATGATCGCCCAGGTCCAGATCGAGGCGCACAGCAACCCGATCATGACCAATTTGACCACCCAGCCGGCCTGCATGAACAAGGCCCATATCGACAAATGCGCGCCCGGGTCGGCGAGTGCGATGTTTTCCATGACTACGTCCTTAAGATTTTTCCGGGCATCGCTGGCGGCTGGCCCATGGCATCCCTTTGGTCCGATCGCGCGAAGCCTGAAGCCCGCGGGACAAGCCCCGAATGCACCGTTTCGCGGCGTTTTCGGGGCAAATCTTGGTCAAAGGAAGGCACACGAATTGCGCCAATCTTCACCAATTCCTTCATGAACCGTTATGGTTAAGGATGGGTTAGGATATGAAGCGTGGCGCATTGCCGCGCCCACCCGGCCGGCGCCACGCCTAGACGCGGCTGGTCAGTGCCCTAAGCGGGGTCGCGCTCAATCGGATTCAGGCGCCGCTCTTTAAGGCCTTGCTTGATGCATGTCGTTGTCCAGAACCGGGCAAACTTCTGCGCGACATGCATTAGGCCGAAGCCGGTTCACGGTGATCAGTCGCTCGCCTTCGGCATAAAGGCCGCGATCCATTCCTTCGGAAATCGGCGCGGCCGGCCGTTCTCGCCGATGATCGCCGCCTCGACCTTCGCCTCGACCAGCACCTCGCCGCCGCGCTTCAACTGCTGCGCCATGAAGATGCGGGCACCCGAAATGTCCTCGGTGCGCGTGTCGATGGTGAGGATGTCGTCCATGCGGGCCGGCGAACGGAACTCGATTTCCATGCGCCGGACCACCCAGACGATGCGCTCGCCATGCTTGCCATCGGCAAGCTCGGTGTGATGGACGCCGGCGAGCCTGAGATAGTCCGAGCGCCCGCGTTCGAAGAATTCGAGATAGCGCGCATGGTAGACGACGCCGGAGAAATCGGTGTCGGCATAGTAGACGCGGGCCATCAGGCGATGGCCGGATTGCGTCAGCGTCCCCGAAAGCCCGGCGCTGAGCGCTGCGGATTCACCATGATCGTCCATCGCGCTTTCCTTTTCAGGCCCGAACAGGCAGGTGTTTGGCGCGAGAACCGGATGGCACTGTTGGGCGCGATGATCAAGCCTTGATGGCGGGGGTTCTGGCGCTTGGCGCCTGCGCGGTTTTCCGTCCGCGTGAAAATACCGGAGCTACCCGAGGTCGATCTGCAGGATCTCTGGTGGCATGCCGAACCGGACCGGCATGATGCTGAAGCCGAGCCCGCCGGAAACGATCAGGTTACGATCGTTCTCGACGACATGGCCATAAGCGTAGCGGTTGCCGAAGTCGGACGGCACGACCGGCGAATAGCCGAACAGCCGCACCTGCCCGCCATGGGTGTGGCCCGAAAGCGTCAGCGAAACCCGCCAGGGCACTTTCGGAAAGATGTCCGGCTCATGCGCGAGCAGGATGATCGGCTCGGCGCCTTGCACCTTGGCAAGCGTCCCGCCGAGGTCGTCCAGGCCCTTGAAGCCATGGCGGCCCAGGGCTTTGCTCGGCCGGATTGCCAGCTGGTCCGCAAGTCCGGCGATCCAGAAGCCATGCCCGTCCTTCTCCAGCCGCACCACGTCGTTTTCCAGCACCGGGATGCCGACGCTCTCCAGTGCCCTGCGCGCGGCCGTCGGCCCGGCCTTGGCCAGTTGCGCCGCATGATCGTGCCACCAGTCGTGATTGCCGAGGATCGAGAGCACGCCGAGCGGCGCCTTCAGCCCTGACAAAGCGGCGGCCCACTCCGGTGCAGACACTTCGGCCGTGACCAGCCGCATTCCATCGACATAGTCGCCGAGCAGCACGATCAGGTCTGGCTGCAGGGCATTCGTCCGTTCGACGAGCGAAGCGATCCGCTCCGACGTCATCCAGGGATGGCAGGCATGAATGTCGGCCAGTGCTGCGACGCGCAGCTTGAGGCCCGCGGGCCAGTGCGGCGGCGTCAGCGAATAGCGTTTCACATGAGCGAGCAGCATCGGCTCGATGCCGACCGCATAGGCGCTCAACGACACCATGGACAGGAACGATCCGCCGATGAGGCGCAGAAAGCCACGTCTGGTGATCATCGGTCAGCCCCGACCCCCGGAAATGCGTCAAGCTGCCTTAGAGGCTGCAATTGTGCCTTCAGCTTGGCGGAGCTGGGGAGATTTCGCGCAGGAAGCCCTTCAAGGCGCGTCCGACGAACAAATGTCCGTTACTCTTCCTGGAACAGGCTGATCTGCTGCTGCACGAGGTCTTTCGGTGCTTCAAGGCCGAGATGCCGCCAGGCATTGGCGGTCAGCACGCGGCCGCGCGGCGTGCGCTGGATGAAGCCCTGCTGGATCAGGTAGGGTTCGATGATGTCCTCGATGGCGTCGCGCGGTTCCGACAGCCCAGCCGCGATCGTCTCGATGCCGACGGGTCCGCCGCCGAAGTTGCGGGCGATCATAGAGAGATACCGGCGGTCGAGCGCGTCGAGGCCGAGCCCGTCGACTTCCAGCCTGGTCAGCGCCTCGTCGGCAATGCGTTTATCGACATGGCCGTTTCCGGCGACGGAGGCGAAGTCTCGCACCCGGCGCAACAGACGTCCGGCAATGCGCGGCGTGCCGCGAGCGCGGCGCGCGATCTCCAGCGCGCCGTCGTCACCGAGCGGCATCGAGAGGATGCGGGCGCCGCGGCGTACGATCTGCTCCAACTCCTCAACCGTGTAGAAATTGAGCCTGACCGGGATGCCGAAACGGTCGCGCAGAGGATTCGTCAAAAGTCCGAGCCGGGTTGTCGCTGCAACCAGCGTGAAGCGGGCGAGATCGATTTTGACCGAGCGCGCCGCCGGCCCCTCGCCGATGATGAGGTCAAGCTGGAAATCCTCCATCGCCGGGTAGAGGATTTCTTCCACCGCCGGATTGAGCCGGTGGATCTCGTCGATGAAGAGCACGTCGCGCTCCTCGAGATTGGTGAGCAGCGCCGCAAGGTCGCCGGCTTTGGCAATGACCGGCCCCGACGTCGAGCGGAAATTGACGCCGAGCTCACGCGCCATGATCTGCGCCAGCGTCGTCTTGCCGAGCCCCGGCGGGCCGACGAACAGAACATGGTCGAGCGCCTCGCCGCGGCTCTTGGCGGCATCGACGAAGACCTTGAGATTGGCACGCGCCGCAGCCTGACCGACGAACTCGTCAAGCGACTGCGGCCGCAAGCTCTGGTCGGCATCCTCGCCGCGCTTGTCGGGGGCAATGAGACGGGGCGAAAGGCTCATGCGGTCTTCCTTGCATACGGCAAGGACCGGGACAAGCGCCACCTCACCGCGCCAGTTCCTTCAGGCCGAAGCGGATCAGTTTCGAGGCATCCGCCCCTTCGCCGGCCGACTTTACGGCCGCGGCCACCGCATTGGCGGCGATGTCGCGCGAATAGCCGAGATTGACCAGCGCCGAGACTGCGTCGGTGATGGGTGCTGCCGCCACGCCTTCGCCAAGCTCCTGCTTGAGGCCGATCGTGCCGGTGGCGGCGCCCGCATAGGCCGGCGCCTTGGTGCGCAATTCGGTGACGATGCGCTCGGCCACCTTCTTGCCGACGCCCGGTGCGCGCGACACCATGGCGATGTCGCGCAACGCGATCGCATTGGCGAGGTCGGGCGGCGCCAGCGTCGACAGCACGGCCAGCGCCACCTTGGCGCCGACGCCCTGCACATTGTTCATCAAAAGGCGGAACCACTCGCGCTCGAGCGGGGTCTGAAAGCCGTATAGCCGGATCATGTCCTCGCGCACATAGGTCTCGATGAACAGCACCACCGCCTCGCCGGGGGACGGCAGCGATGCCAATGTGCGAGCCGAGCAATGGGCGACATAGCCGACGCCGTGCACGTCCACGGTGCAGGAATCCTCGTCGATCTCATCCAGCGTGCCCTTCAGCTTGCCGATCATGTCCTGGCCTTCATGGATGCGTTTCCGGAGAGACGATTTCGAGGTCGGGGAAATAGCTGCGATAGCGAGGAGCGTCGCGCGTCAATAGGCGGTGACCAGCAACGGCGGCATGAGCGCCAATGAAAAAATCCGGCAAGGTCCGCTCTCGAACACCGCCGGCCCGCCGATAACGGGAATGTGCCACCCCAGCCAAGAATGCGGCTTCCCAGGGCAAAAACTCGCGATCCATTTCAAGCCTCTCGGCTGCTTTCCTCAGCATTGCTTCGGAAGCAACCAGGGGAGCAAGCTCGGACCAGACGATGCTGTTGATGACCAACGCGCCATCGCGTCGGCAGGAGATAATCGCGGACGAAGACCATTCCGTCAGCGGCCCAGCCGGACCCCAGACGTCAATGAGCACGTTTGTGTCAATCAACGTCGAGATTTTCACGTGGTCCCCTCAACCACTCAATGTACTCGTCCGTCGTCATGCCGCCCAAATCCAGCGTCCCCTCCATCTTGCCGAGGACCTCTTTGAATTTGCGGGCAGCTTCCTCCTCCGAAATGTTTTCATTGACGGCGACAAGCCGGGCGCCCTCGTCCGTAGCCACGAACTGGACCTCCGAACCCGGGCCTATGCCCAAGTGGTCCCTTATTTGTTTGGGGATCGTGACTTGCCCTTTGGTGGTCACACGCATGGTAATACTCCGAAGGTATTACTTACTGCGCAAATGAGAACAAGTCAAGAACGCTACCCGGCCAGCGCCGCCATTCGGTAGGCGACGCTTTGACGGTGATGCGCATGACATACGGCGATGGCCAGGGCATCGGCGGCATCGTCGGTCTCGAACACCGCTTTCGGCATCAGCACTTTCACCATCATATGGATCTGCTTCTTCTCGCCGTGGCCGACGCCGATCACCGCCTTCTTGACCGCGTTGGGCGCGTATTCCGCGACCGCCAGCCCGGCGCGCGCCGGCACCAGCATGGCGATGCCGCGCGCCTGGCCGAGCTTCAGCGTCGCTGTGGCATCCTTGTTGACGAAGGTCTGCTCGATCGCCGCCTCATGCGGCATGGCCTGGTGCAGCACCTCGGCGAGCCCATCATGCAATTGGCAGAGCCTCGTTGCGAGCGGCGCCTTGTCGTCGGAACGCACGGTGCCGGAGGCGACGAAGCGCAGCGAATTGCCGAGGCTCTCGACGATGCCCCAGCCGGTGCGCCTCAGGCCCGGATCGATGCCGATGATGCGAATCGCTTCCCCCATGCGCCAAGTCTAACCGCGGCGCAGGGCGATGCCAGCGAATTGTGAACAAACCAGAAACGGCCTGTGCCGGGATGGGCTGCTTCAGAATTCGGTCCGATGAGTCCGTATGGCGGCGTTTTCAAGAACCGGTGCGGAACTGACTTTAGTACACGAGCACCGGAAGCGCAGAAAACGGCGCCAGATAGCGATCAGAGCGAATTGTGGGGCAGCCTGTTAGCCGCGGGCGAAGGCCGTGTTCAGCAGGCTGATCTGATCGGAGACCGGGTTGGCACGGCGGCCGGCGGCCGGCGTGTCGTTCATGGCGCCGCCGTAGATCTCCTCGTCCATGCGCTTCACCAGCGCCTGCAGGCGCAGCGACCGGCTCACCAGTTCCAGGAAGTCCTTTGGCAATTCGCTCCAGCCCAGCGCCTCGTCATGCGCGGAGGCGGTATCGAGCCGCACCTTGGATTTTTCCGAGGCGACCTGGTCGCGGGTCATCTCGCCGGAATTGGCCGCGCGCTGCAAAAGCAGCCAGGAGGCGACCTGCATCAGCCTCGTGGTAAGACGCATCGATTCGGCCGCATAGAGCGTCGCCGCCGTGCGCGACAGCTTCTTGGCTTCGAGCCTGCCCTTGCCGTCAAGATATTCGGCCGCCTGTTCGACCAGGCCCATGCCCTCCTGGTAAAGCGGCTTGAAGGATTGGGAGAAAACCCGGCGTTCCGCGAGCTTTATGGTTTTCGCGCTGCCCTTCGAAGGCTCGTTCATCGATACGCCCCTGCACTGCCGCAAGCCGATTCGGCATCCTTGCCGATACGTCCTGCACCCTTAAACGACTGAGGCTTGAAAATGCGCTTCGATGCCCATGAAGGCAAGCGCATGTTTAACAAACGGTTAACGCCGAGGCGCGTTGTCCGCCGGCGGCCAACGGGCAAAAAAAGAGCCGCGGATAAGGCGGCTCTCAGGAGTTTAACAGGGAGGCGTCAAACAAAGTGGCTCCAACCACTCGGTAAGAATCCAGACAAACTGGATGGGTCCTAGTAAACGCCTGTAAAGCTTAATGAAGCCTTAACGCCGCGCGGAATTTTCAAGCGAACGGACTTTTCCTGTGCCGGAACGGGACGGCCCGGCTTCCTCCCGCGCCATCCAGCCCTGGATGCATATGGCGGCGCCGAAACATCGGTCCCGCCGCCGCGACATCGTTTCGAAACACGCTCCGCGCTAAACGCCCGCTCCTCTCAATGGCTGGCGCAGTCGACGCCGTCACCGATCAAGAAATGCAGGAGCACACCATGGACTGGTATTCGATCGTCAAATTCCTTCACGTCGTCTCGGCCATCCTGTGGGTCGGCGGCGGCTTCGTCCTGTTCCTGCTCGGCGTGCTCGCCGAGCGCGCCGGCAACATCCAGGACAAGCTGCAAGCGATGCGGGCGAGCGGCGAGCTCGGCGGCCGCTTCTTCGCGCCGATGTCGATGCTCACCCTGATTTTCGGCCTGATCATGTGCGGCTTCTGGGTCGGCTTTTCCGACCTGTGGATCATCATCGGCCTTGTCGGCTACGCCACGACCTTCTCGATCGGCATGCTCGTTTTCAAGCCGACCGGCGAGCGGATGGGCGCCATGGTCGCCAAGGAAGGCGTGACGCCGGCGGTTCTCGCCATCGGCCAGCGCATGATGCGCTGGGCGCGTTTCGACTACGCGGTGATGCTGGTGATCATCGCCGACATGGTACTGAAGCCTACGCTTCACGACATCGGCATCCTCGCCGGCATGGTGCTGGTGATCGCGTCCGGCGCAGCGCTTGCGCTTGGCGGCGGCCGCCAGCTGGTGCCGAGCGCCGCTTGATCCTTCTGTGGCGGGCGGCCGGTGCGCCGCCCTGCCCGTTACATCAGGCCGGCAATACCGTCCCAGAGCAGCTTGAGCGCCACCACCGCCACCGTCGCGTATGTGAACGGATAAAACACCTCCGGCCGCATGCGGCGCACCAGCCAGGCGCCGGCGATGGTGGAAAGCGGCGCCAGCGGCATCAGCGCAAACGATGCGGTGAGATTGGTGCTGTCGAACTGGCCAAGCGCGAAATAGGGA
>NZ_RZSF01000154.1:0-15479 GCF_004023325.1 Mesorhizobium sp. M1A.F.Ca.ET.072.01.1.1
CGTCCATGCTCTACAAATCCTCGGGAGCCGGCGTTTCCAAGGAATCGCGCGCTCTGGTGCTGGCGCTTGCGTTGGCCGAGCTCCTGTCGCGCAGCGGCGAGCGCATCGCCTGGCCGGGCCTCACCGACCCGTTCACCGCCCGCAACGGCGCCGAACGCATCGCGGCCCAGCTCAGCCATGCCGGCAACCTGGCGGCGAAGCCCGATCTCTCCACCATCCGCCGCTTCTGCGACATCGTCATCGTCAGCGACTTTCTCGATCCGGTCGAGGAGACCATGGCCTGGCTCGACGTGCTCGCCCGTCACGGCGTGCGCGCGCATCTGATCGAGGTCGCCGACCCGGCCGAGGAGACCTTCCCCTATGCCGGCCGCACCGAATTCACCGATCCCGAGACCGGCGACAAGCTGACCGCCGGCCGCGCCGAAACGCTCAAAGACGAATACCGCCTGCTCTATATCGCTCGCCGCCAGGAACTCGCCGGCTGGTGCAAGCGCCTCGGCTGGAGCTTTACCGTCAATCATACCGACCGCCTCGCCTCCGAGGCGCTCGTGCGCGTCCACATGGCGATGACCGCCGACAGCAGCCGTCCGGGTCTGACCTCGGGTCATGCCGGGCTGACCGCCGGTGGCGGTCATGCAGGGCTGACCGCTGGCGGTGATGCCGGAAAGGCGGTCGCATGAGTTGGCTGCCGCTTTCCTTCGGCGCGCCGATGGTGCTGTGGGGGCTGCTGGCCCTGCCGGTGATCTGGTACCTGCTGAGGCTGACGCCGCCCAGGCCGCGGACTGAGGTCTTTCCGCCGCTGAGGATCCTCGCCCGCGTCCTGAGGCGCGAAGAGACGCCGCATCAAAGCCCCTGGTGGCTGACGCTGCTCCGCCTGCTGATGGCCGCCCTTGTCGTCACGGCGCTCGCCGAGCCGATCTTCAATCCGCGCGAAAAGCTGCCGGCCGAGGGCTCGGCTCTCGCGCTGGTCGTCGACAATGACTGGGCAAGCGCCGCCGACTGGGGCAAGCGCGTCGCCACCGCCGAGCGGCTGATTGCCGACGCCGGCTCGAACGGCGTGCCGGTCGTCATCGCCTTTACCGCCGAGAAGCCGAATGCCGAGATCGGCCCCTTCGATGCATCGGCCGCGCTCGACCGCCTGCGCGCGGCAAAGCCGCGCCCGATCCCGACCGACCGCCCCGCCGTCTATGCCCGCGTCGCAGCCACTTTGGAGCGCCTGCCCGGCGCCAGCGTTGCCGTGCTTGCCGATGGCCTTGCCGCCACCGGCGACGAAGCGGCGTTCAAGACGCTCCTGGAAAAGAATGCCGCGAGGCTGGTCTGGGTCACCTCGGACCGGCTTTCGCTCACCGGCCTGACCGGCGCCGACAATCAGGTCGACGGCTTCACGCTGACCGCCATCCGCGCGCCGGGCGACCCGGCGCCGGCGCAGGTCACCGCGGGCGCCTTCGACGACAAGGGCCGCCGCATCGCCGACGCGACTCTGACCTTCGCGCCGGGTCAGGCCACCGCCACCGGAACGATGAAGGTGCCGTTCGAATTGCGCAACGACTTCGCCTCGATAGCACTCGATGGCGAGCACCAGGCCGGTGCCGTTCGCGTGCTGGACGAGAGCTCCAAGCGCCGCCGCGTCGGTCTGCTCTCGCAGGCCGAGGCAGACCAGGCGCAGCCGCTGCTGTCGCCGCTCTATTACATTCGCCGCGCCCTGCAGCCTTTCGCCGATCTGGTGGAGCCGTCGAGCGCCGATCTGGCCGATGCCATTCCGCAGCTTCTCGACCAGAAGCCGGCGATGATCATCATGGCCGATGTCGGCACCATCCCTGCGCAGGTCCGGCAACGGCTGGTCGACTGGGTGAACAATGGCGGCACGCTGGTGCGTTTTGCCGGTTCAAGGCTGGCTGCCGCCGGCAACGACGATGATCTCTTGCCGGTCCGGCTGCGCAGCGGCGAGCGCGCGCTGGGCGGCGCGCTTTCGTGGACGACGCCGCAACCGGTCACCGAATTCCCGAAGAACGGCCCGTTCGCAGACCTCGCGCCGCCGACGGAGGTGACGGTCAGCCGGCAGGTGCTGGCCGAGCCGACGCCCGACATCGTCGAGCGCACCTGGGCGACGCTTGCCGACGGCACGCCGCTGGTCACGGGCACGAAGAAGGACAAGGGAACGCTGGTGCTCTTCCACGTGACACCGGAGGCGACCTGGTCGAACCTGCCGATCTCCGGCAGCTTCGTCGAGATGCTGAGACGCATAGTGCAATTGTCGCGCAACCAGGGCGCCGCGGTCGCCAATGCCGAGGCGGCCGCAGCATCGCTGGCGCCCTATCGCATGATCGGCGCCGACGGCGCGCTGGTGCCGCCGACACCCGATGCGCGGCCGCTCGTGCCCGCCGCCGGCCCGCTTCCAGTGACACTGGAAAACCCGCCCGGCCTCTACGGTTCGGAAACCGGCGTTTTCGCGCACAACCTGCTCAACGCCTCGAGCACATTCACGCCGCTTGCTCGGCCACAGGTCTCGCTGCCGGTGACGGCCATCCCTTACGCCTTCGACGAATCGGAGAACCTGAAAGGCCCGCTGGTCACATTGGCCCTCATGCTGATGGTGCTCGACACGCTTGCCGTGTTCTGGATGGGTGGGCTGTTCTCGCGCCGGCCGCGCCGCGCCGCGGCGACCGCCGCTGCCCTGCTGATCGTGTTCGGCGGGCTCTTCGGCCACGCCGACTTTGCCCGCGCCGATGATTCGAAGCCGGGCGATGCCCAGGCCATCGAGGACATTTCGAAAACTCGCATCGCCTATGTCATCACCGGCGAGCCCGGCGTCGATTCAATCAGCCGCGCCGGCCTTGAGGGCCTCACCCGCTTCCTGATCGAGAAGACCGCGCTGGAACCCGGCCCGCCGGCGGGTGTCGACATCTCCAAGGATGAACTGACCTTCTATCCGCTGATCTACTGGCCGATCGACGCCACCGCGCCGATGCCCAGCGAAGCGGCGATCGCCCGCATCGACGCCTATATGCAGCAGGGCGGCACGGTTCTCTTCGACACGCGCGACCAGTTCTCCAACGGCATCGGCGCCGGCTCGGCAAGCCCGGCCACCGAGCGGCTGCGCGATATTCTCGGCAATCTGAACGTGCCGCCGCTGGAGCCGGTGCCCTCGGACCATGTGCTGACGAAGTCCTTCTTCATCCTTCCCGAGTTTCCCGGCCGCTTCAACGGCAGTCCGCTCTGGGTCGAAGCCTCGCTCGATGCCAGCAACACCGAGAACCGTCCCGTGCGCACCGGCGACGGCGTCTCCCCGATCATGATCACCGGTAATGATTTCGCCGGCGCCTGGGCGGTCGACGAGAACGGCGATCCGATGCTGCCGACCGTGCCGCCGGATCCGATGCAACGCGTCTACGCGCTACGCGCCGGCGTCAACATCATGATGTACATGCTGACCGGCAACTACAAATCCGACCAGGTGCATGTGCCCGTCCTGCTCGAACGGCTGGGACAGTAGATCATGAACTGGTCGATCTCCTTCGAGCCGCTCGTTTCCTGGCCGCTGTTCTGGGTCGTCATCGTGCCGCTCGCGCTGCTCGCGCTGGCTGGCCTGTGGTTCCGTCAGCGCGGCTCTGTCCTGCGCTTCATCGCCCTGCTGGCGCTGGGCGCGGCACTGCTCAATCCCGTTTTCCTCGATGAGGAACGTGAGGCATTGAAGAGCGTCGTCGCGGTCATCGTCGATCGCAGCCAGAGCCAGGACATCGGCGACCGCACCAAGCAGACCGACGAAGCGCTGACGGGCCTTCAGCAGCGCCTCGGCCGCTTCAAGCAATTCGACGTCCGCGTCGTCGAGGCCGGCAAATCCGAGGCCGCCGATGAGCGCACGGAAACCAGGCTGTTCGGCGCGCTGGAAAGCGCTTTCCGCGATGTGCCGCCCTCGCGCATCGGCGGCGCCATCATGATCACCGATGGCGAGGTGCACGACGCGCCGGCCGGCGCTCCGGAATTCAACGCGCCGCTCCATGCGCTGATCACCGGCAACGAGCACGAGAAGGACCGCCGCATCCGCTTCGAGAACGCGCCGCGCTTTGGCCTCGTCGGCAAGCCGCTCGACATGAGCTATCGGGTGCTTTCCACGGAAGGCCAGGGCGGCCCGGTCGACGTGCGGGTCTCGGTCAATGGCGAGCAGGTATCTGTCGAGCATGCGACCATCGGTCAGCCGATGAAGCTTGAAGTCACCATTCCCAACGCGGGCCGCAACATCGTCCAGCTTTCGATCGACCACGAGCCGGGCGAGCTGACCGACACCAACAACCGCGCCATCGCGCTCGTCGACGGCATTCGCGATCATCTGCGCGTGCTTCTGGTCTCCGGCGAGCCGCATGCCGGCGAGCGCACGTGGCGCAACCTGCTGAAATCCGACGCTTCGGTCGACCTCGTCCACTTCACCATTCTGCGACCGCCGGAAAAGCAGGACGGCACCCCGATCAACGAGCTGTCGCTGATCGCCTTCCCGACGCGCGAGCTGTTCGTCGAGAAAATCAAGGATTTCGATCTGATCATCTTCGACCGCTATCAGCACCGCGACGTGCTGCCGATCCTGTATTACGACTACATCTCCGAATATGTCGAAAAGGGCGGCGCGCTGCTGATTGCCGCCGGCCCCGAATATGCCGGCGAAAGCTCCATCGCCAGAACGCCGCTGATGTCGGCCCTGCCCGCGATGCCGAGCGGCGAGGTCGTCGATAAGGCCTTCTATCCGCGTCTCACCGATCTCGGCCAGCGCCACCCGGTCACGCGCGGGCTCGACGGCTCCGCCGCCGATCCGCCCCGCTGGAGCCGCTGGTTTCGCACCATCGGCGTCAAGAATCCCGAGGGCGCGGTGGTGATGAAAGGGGCCGACGACCGCCCCCTGCTTGTGCTCGACCGCAAGGGCGAAGGCCGGGTCGGCATGCTGCTTTCCGATCAGGGCTGGCTGTGGGCGCGCGGCTTCGAAGGCGGCGGGCCGCATGTCCAGCTCTATCGGCGCATCGCCCATTGGCTGATGAAGGAACCCGAACTTGAAGAAGAGCGGCTAACCGCCGACGGTCGCGGCATGGTGCTGGAAATCCGCCGCCAGACGATGAGCGACGATCCCGGCCCCGCTCAGGTGATCACGCCTTCCGGCAAGACGATGACCGTCAAGCTGGAAAAAGCCGAACCAGGGATTTTCACGGGCAGCCTGCAGACCAGCGAGATCGGCCTCTATCAGGTCGGCAACGGCGACCTCTCCGCGCTTGCCCATGTCGGCCCGATCAATGCGCCTGAATTCGCCGATGTCGTTTCCACCGAGGACAGGCTGAAGGCGCCGGCCGAGGCGACCGGCGGCAGCGTGCGCCGGCTCGCGCCATCCTCCATGCTTGGCGATCTTGCCGGCGGTGTGGCATTGCCTTCGATCGTACCGGTCCGCTCCTCGGGGGCGGCATCGGGGAACGATTGGATCGGGCTGCGCACCACCGACGACAGCACGCTGAAGGCCGTCTCGCGCGTGCCGCTGTTCGGCGGCTTCCTCGGCCTCGGCTTGCTGCTCCTGGCCATCGGCTCCATGTGGTATCGAGAAGGAAGGTAGAGCCTTTTCCGTCTCCCCCTTCCGGGGAAAGGTGCCCGAAGCGCCGATGAGGGGCGTCGTCCACCAATCGAATATGGCGGCTTGGTCCCACCCTCACCCTGCTCGGCCGGCGGCCTCGCTTTCCCTCTCAGTACACGGGCGAGGCAGAGCTGCCCTACTCTTCCGGCTCGGTCGTGAACAGCAGCGGATAGCCCTTGGCCTTACCGGCGTCGGTTGCTCGCGCGGCCTTGGTCTCGGCAACGTCGCGCGTGAAGACGGCGACCACGCAGACGCCGCGCGTATGCGCGGTGATCATCACGCGATGCGCCTGATCCTCGCTGAGCTTGAACTCGCCTTTAAGCACCGTCACCACGAACTCCCGCGGCGTGAAGTCGTCATTGACCAGGATGACCTTGTAGAGCTTCGGCCGCTCGGTCTTCGGCTGCGTCTTGGTACGCGGTTTGAGGACGGTCTCAGGCATTGGAATTCACCAGTTGGAAACTGGGTCTGGCTTGCACTTCCTCAGGCAGGGAAGCATTTGTCCATTTGTCCGCTGGAGGGCGGAGAATCGAGGGACGATGAAGGCTTATGTGGGATAGCGTTGTTTGCGCTTCAACGCCCCTGCCGACCGATCGTGCGACGCACCGTCGTCCATGTTGGAACCGCGCTCCATGAACGCGCCAATCATCCAGGCGACGAAGCCGATCAGCGTCGCGCCGGTCAGCACGATCAGGACCCAGCTCTGTGCCGGCGTGATGTAGTCGAAGCTCGATGAGATGGCCGGCGCGAAAAGTTCCGGCTCGGTCCTGCCGCTGGCGGGATCCGGCACTGGGCTGGCTGTCAAGATGATCAGCGCTCTTGCTGCCGCGGTGGCAACCAAGCCGCCGAGAGCCAGCGAGCGCATCATGGACGAAAGCCGCTTCTTCATGCGGATTGTCCTACGGCACCGGCATTGCGATCGGGTTAAGGAAGTGGCGCGGCGCAAGCTGCCGGTGTCAGGATTCGGCCGCTGGAAGCCGCCCCGGCCGGTTTCGGCCGGAGCGGTCTTGAAAGATCAGGATCGAAGCCTGGATTAGGACTTCTTCGCGTCCTTCTTCGGGGCCTTCTTGACCGGGCACTTGTGGGTCTTGGTCACCTTGCAGGCCTTCTTGGCGGCGACCTTCTTCGGAGCGGTCTTCGCCGTAGCGTCAGCGGCCGGAGCCGCGGTCGTGGTCGAGGCGGCCGGAGCGGCGGTCGTCGTGGCGGCGGCGTTGCTGACAGCCGGCATCGAGAAAGCGAGAGCAACAGCGAGGCCGAGGGCGGAGAGGAGGGACTTTGTCATGGCTTCATTTCCTTTTTCATGCGGGTCGAGGAGTTGAGCGTCACTGAACCGGGTCGATCGGTGTCACTCCAAGGAGCTTCAAAGCGTTTGCGAGCATCCGGATGCCCTGCGCCTGTTTCTTGGCAGCGCAGAACCGGTTTCCCTTTCTTTGAAGCGCCTTCGCCGCGGTGACCTGCGTTGCCGCGGCATGGGTTTCGAGGGCTTCGTCAACTTGACGGTTGAGATTGGTGCAGCGCTCGGTCCGGGTCAGCGGCGTTACCTTTGCGTTGGAGGCCCCGACTGCGGCTGTGATGAGGGACATGCTGAGCAAAGCACCCATCACGCTGATCCAGAACCTCTGCATCGGTCTTGCCCGTTACTCCGGAAACTTGCGTCGCAGCCGATGACCTGACCGCCACGGCACCAGTTATGCCCTTAAAATTTTTCACGAGTTTTTCCCGACTGTAGAATTTTGTTTCTGAATTGTTTCTGGGGAAGCCATTCCGTCCCACGTCGCCGCCACTGGCCAAGATGTGGCCCGAATTCTATCGTGTGGGTGATCACAGAAGGGCAGCTTGGCTACACAAATCGCGGGGTTCTCGTGAAATCCGACTCGCACATACTGATCGTCGATGACGACAAAGGCATACGCGACCTGCTTCAGGAGTTTTTCCAGAAGCGGGGGCTGCGCACGACAGTGGCCGCCGACGGCACCGAGATGGATGCGATCCTGCGCCGGGCGCAGGTCGACCTGATCGTGCTCGATGTGATGCTTCCCGGAAAGAGCGGGCTGGAACTGTGCCGCGAGATCCGCGCCAATCACACGACACCGATCATTATGCTGACCGCGGTGACCGAGACGACGGATCGCGTCGTCGGGCTCGAGATGGGGGCTGATGACTATGTGCCGAAACCCTTCGATCCGCGCGAATTGCTCGCCCGCATCCGAGCGGTGCTGAGGCGCAACGGCACGGCCGAGCCGCGCCGGCCTACAGCCAAGCAGATCTACCGCTTTGCCGGCTGGACCATGGATTGCTCGCGCCGCCGGCTGACGGCGCCCGACGACGTGCGGGTGGAACTGACGATGGCGGAGTTCAACCTGCTGCAGACCTTCGTCAAGAGCGCGCAACGCGTTCTCACCCGCGAGCAGCTCATCGTGTTGTCCGGCGGCGACACCGGTTACAGCTTCGATCGCAGCGTCGACATCCTGGTCAGCCGCCTGCGCCGCAAGATGGAGGACGATCCTAAGACGCCGAAACTGATCTTGACTGTTCGCAGCGGTGGCTATCAGTTTCTGCCCGAAACGACCTCCGAATGAGACGCTTGCTGCCGCAAACCCTGCCTGTCTGGGTTCTGCTCATCGTCATTGCCGGCCTGATGATCAGCCAGGTCGCGACGCTTTATATCGTGGCGCGCGACCGCGCCGCCGCCAACGATGTGGTTGATCTCTACCGGCTGAACGACCGCGCCTATTCGCTGGTGCAGCTGATGCATGACGCCACGCCTGAAGAACGCAAGACGACCGCTTCCGGTCTGTTCAATGCCACCTACGCATTGACCGTTTCGGACACCCCCGCCGTCACTTCCTCGATCGCCGGCGATGACCAGCTAGCCGAGTTGGAGGACATCCTGGTCGGCCGCCTGTCCAAGTTCGGCATCACCGACGCGCGTGTGCGGCGCGATCCGGCAACGCAGGAAGCCGATGTCCCGGACGGCCAGGTGATGAACAAGGATGTCGGCCAGGTCGAACGCGATCTGCTGGTGCTGGCCGCGGATTTCGCCCAGAGCGACAAGCTGACGGCGTCGCTGCGCTTTTCCGACGGCCAGTGGCTGAACTTCACCGAGCCGATCACGCCGGCTGGGCCGATCCTGAGTTGGGACAGCCTACCGCTCTATTCGCTGATAGCGGGACTGATCATCGTGATGTCGATCTGGTCGCTGCGCCGGCTGACCGCACCCTATCGCATGATGGAGACCGCAGTGAACCGCATCGGCAAGGACCTCAAAAGCCCGCCCATCGCCGAGACCGGCAGCCGCGAGATCCGCGCCGCGGCAAAGGCGGTCAACGCCATGCAGATGCGCCTGCGCGACTATGTCGAGGACCGCGAGCACCTGGCGGCGGCACTGGCGCATGATCTGCGCACGCCGCTGACCAGGATGCGATTGCGTCTCGAGCTGCTGCGCAAATCCCCGGCCCGTGAAGCGCTGGCGCATGACCTTGCCGACATCGAGAGCATCGCAAGCTCGGTGATCGACTTCGCCAAATTCGAGGTCACCGAGGAAAAGGCCGAGCGGATCGACTTCTGGTCGCTGGTGGAGGCGGTCGCCGACATGTTCGAGGACGCTTCGTTCGACGAGGACGCCATGCCGTCGCGCGGCCTGGTCTGCATCGCGCGGCCGGTGGCGCTGCGCCGCTGCATCACCAATCTAGTCCAGAACGCCGTCACCTATGGCAAGAAGGCGCATATCGGCGTGCAGCGCTCTGGCGACACAATCACGCTCAGCATCCGCGATGAAGGGCCGGGCATTCCGCAGGCAAAGCTGGATCAGGTGTTCGGTTCCTTCGTGCGCCTCGAACAGTCGCGCAACCGCGAGACCGGCGGGCTCGGCCTCGGCCTCACCATCGCCCGCAACATCGCCCGCGGCGCCGGCGGCGAGATCAGCCTTTCCAACCATCCCGGCGGCGGCCTGCTGACGGAGCTGCGCCTGCCGCTGGCAGTTTGAGTCAGCAAGCGCTTTCCCGGCTGCTCCAGAGGACTGGATCAGCCGCGCCATCCTTGTGATAGTGCGGCCCGTCCTACAGCGCCGTGCATCCTCCAGGACGCGGGACGCCGTAGCACTTCAATTTGGTGCATGACCCTTACCGAACCGAAGGTCAGCGACGCAAAAATCGATTCTGATTTTCGGATCCCCGCACGAGGAACCGAACCATGTTCTACGCAATCCTTGCCTATCACGTCGAAGAGACCGTCCAGTCCTGGACGCCCGACGAGGATGCAGCCGTCATGAAAGACCTGCTCGAGATCAACGACAGGCTGACCCGCGCCGGCAAGCTGGGCCCGGCGGCAAGGCTGGGGGAGACGGCGAAAGCCGTCACGCTGCGCGGTCCGGGCGACGGCATGGTGATCGACGGCCCCTTTGCCGAGACCAAGGAGCAGTTGCTCGGCCTCTATGTGCTGGATTGCGCCAACCAGGACGAGGCGATAGCGGTGGCGCGCGATCTCAGGCGCGTCAATCCCACCGCCGTCTACGAGATCCGGCCGATTGCGCTTTATCTGCCGGGCGCGCCGCTGGCCTGAATTCCGGGAGAAGCGACGGATTCACCGCAGCGGGCGGCGCCCGGCGGTGCGGCTGCGCGCCGCAGCATCCGCGGGGGCTTCATCGGTCGGATAGCCGAAATCCTTCAGCTCCGAAATGGACAGACCGGCCAAAGCCCTGCGCTGCATGGCGTCCTGATACCGGCGCTGGAACCCGGCGAAGATTAACGTGATCTTGGCGGCGAGCGTGCCGGCAACTCGGGTGCTCGGCTGGCAGGTTCTGATATTGATGTAGGTCATTGTCATTCTCCCTCGTTCGAACTCACGAGGGCAGTGTCTCATCGGCGCGCTTTGGCAACGTTCGTCCAGGCGTGAAACCGCAGGAAAAACCCCGCAAAATCGTCGTTAAGTCGGCGGCGGGACATGGTATTCTGCTTGACGCTGTTTCACGGGGCCCCGGATGCACATTCGATTGCTTGGTGGCATCGAGGTTGTCTCCGCAGGCGGGCAACCTCTGCACTTCGCGACGCGCAAGACGTCGCTGCTCTTTGCCGCGCTGGTTCTGGCCGGCCCGAAAGGGCTTCGCCGCGAGAAGGTGGCGGCGATGCTGTGGACCGGCAGCGGCGAGCAGCAGGCGCGAAACAGCCTGCGCCAGGCCCTGGTCGACATCAGGCGGCTGTTTCCGTCCACCGGCAACGAGGCCATTCGCATCGAAGGCAATGCCGACACCATCTGGCTGGTGGCGAATGACAACGAGGCCGACATCTGGATTTTCGACCGGAACAGCCAGGCCGATGACGGCGCGAGCCTCGCTGCAGCTGCCGACCTGTACCGGGGCGACCTGCTCGACGGACTGCCATCCCCCGGCGAAATCGACGAATGGCTTGCGCCGCTTCGGGCGAACTACACCCGCAAGGCGTTGGACCTGGCCGAACGGCTGAGCCTCCTGCCGGAACTCGGTGAACGCGAGGAGCAGGCCTGCGAAAGACTGGCTGAGCGGCTAGTGACGTCCGACCCATGCGCCGAGCAGGCCCACCGCGCCCTGATCCGCGTCTTCCGCCGCCACGGCCGGACCAACGACGCCTTTCGTCAGTTCCTGGCCTGTAAGGAAGCGCTCAAGCGCGAGCTCGGCGTCGAGCCTGAGGAAGCGACGCGGGCGCTGATCGAACGCATCGAGGCGCCAATGGCGCTGAAGGGTTCGATAGCCGACTATGGCCAGCCCGAGGCCGAACTGTCCCGCCCGGAAGCGAAGGCGCCTCGTCCTGTCGTTTCGGTGCCGGAAAAGCCGTCGATCGCGGTCCTGCCGTTCCAGAACATGAGCGGCGATGCCGAGCAGGAATACTTCACTGACGGCGTTGTCGAGGAGATCACGACGGCGCTGTCGCATGTCAGCTGGCTGTTCGTAATCGCGCGGAATTCCGCCTTCGCCTACAAGGGCCAGGCGGTCGACGTCACCCGCGTGGCACGCGAGCTCGGGGTGCGCTATGTGCTGGAGGGCAGTGTCCGCAAGGCCGGCAGCCGGCTTCGGGTGGCAGGTCAGCTTATCGAGGCGTCGGCGGGAGTAAATCTCTGGGCCGACCGCTTCGAAGGCGATGTCTCGGAGGTGTTCGAACTGCAGGACCTCGTTGCCTCCAGTGTCATCGGCGCAATTTCACCAAGACTCGAACAGGCCGAGATGGCGCGCGCCAAGCGCAAGCCGACCGAGAGCCTCGACGCTTATGACCACTATCTGCGCGGCATGGCGAGCCTTTACCGCTGGACGAGAGAAGGGCTGGAGGAGGCGTTGCCACAGTTCTACAGGGCCATCCAGCTCGACCCCGATTTTGCCGCCGCGGAAGGCGCTGCCGCCTGGTGCTATTTCTGGCGCATGGCGAATGGCTGGATGACCGACCGGCAGAAGGAAACAGCCGAGGTATCCAGGCTGGTCGGCGACGTGGCTATCGCCGGCAAGGACGATGCGGTGGCGCTGGCTTTCAGCGGCCTGGCGCTGGGTTATGTCACCGGCGACTACGAGGCCGGATCGGCACTGGCCGACCGCGCGCTCGTGCTCAACCCGAACTGCGCAGCCGCCTGGAGCGCCAGCGGCTGCCTCAAGGCCTGCCATGACGACCCGGACATCGCAATCGAGCACATGTCGCGGGCAAGGCGGCTGAGCCCGCTCGATCCGCTGACCTTCTTCATGCAGACCTTCACTGCCTTCGCTCACTTCGTGGCCGGCCGCTACGACGCCGCCTGGCCGCTCGCCGAGGCGGCGTCGCGCGCGCAGCCCTATTATCTCACCGGCCTGCGTGTGGCGGCCGCCAGCAACGCCATGGCCGGCAGGCGGGATGCCGCGAGCAGGCACATCGCGCGCTCACTGGAGCTCGACCCGCAACTGAAGCTTTCCAACCTCAAGCACCGGGTGGGGCAGATCAGGCCAGAATATTTCGCCAAATATGTCGAAGCGCTACGGCTGGCCGGCCTGCCGGAATGACATATCTTGCGCAATCTCGTCAGTCTGGTAGCGCCGCGGCCCTGATTTCCGCTCCGATGCGCAGCGTCTCACGCAGCAGGAGGTCGAGGTCGTCGCGGCGGGTGCGGTGGTTGGTGATCGCGACCCGCAGGCAATGCTGCCCGTGCACCGTGGTGTCGGACACGGCTGCAATGCCTTCTTCCTGCAGCCTGAGCATGATTTCGGTGTTGAACTCCTTGAGCTGTTCCTCGGAGGCGCCGTCCAGGCGATGGCGGAAGCAGACGATGTTGATGGTGGTCGGCGCCGTCAGCTCGAGCGCCGGCTCGGCCCGGATCAGCTCGGTCAGATAGCCGGCCTGGGCGATGTTCTGGTCGATCAGCCGCCCGAACTTCTCGACGCCTTGCTCCTTGAGCGCCATCCAGATCTTGAGCGCGCGAAAACCTCGCGATGTCTGCAGGCCGTAGTCGTGCAGCCATTGCCCGGAAGCGAGGCCGCGCGGCGTCGATTCCAGATATTCCGGCGTGACGGCGAAGGTGTTGCGGTGGGCGACGGCGTCGCGAACCAGCGCACAGCCCGCTTCGAAGGGCGCGTGCAGCCATTTGTGCGGGTCGAGCGCGACGGAATGGGCGCGTTCGATGCCGGCGACGAGCGATCTGTTTTCAGGCGCGATGGCGATCAGGGCGCCGATGCAGCCATCGACATGAAACCAGAGGTCTTCCTCTGCCGCCAAAACGGCCAGCGCCCGCAAGTCGTCGATCGCGCCCGTGTTGACGGTTCCTGCGGTGCCGATGATGCAAGCCGGCTTGAAACCTGCCGCGCGGTCTCCCGCGATGGCGGTCTTGAGCGCATCGACATCGATGCGCAGATCGGCGTCGGTCGCGACCCGCCGCAGCGCCCGGTTGCCGAGGCCGAGCGCTTCCATGGCCTTGCGGTGGCAGGAATGGACCTGGTCCGAGGCGTAGAAGCGCAACGGTTTTGGGATCGCCCCGACACCCCTTTCGCGCACGTCGACGCCTGCTTTGGCATTGCGCGCGACGGTCAAACCGATGAGGTTGGCCATCGAGCCGCCGCTGACAAGCGTGCCGCTGGCCGAAGCCGGGAAGCCCACCATCTCCTTGCACCAGTCGACCACCTGGCTGTCCATCAGCCCGGCGGCGTGATTGCCGCCGCCGAGGTTCGAGCCCTGGATCGCCGCCAGGAAATCGCCGAGCGCGCCCGTGAAATTGCTTGAGCCCATATACCAGGACCAGAAGCGCGGATGGATATTGCCCATCGGATAGGCCATGACGTTGCGGGCGACATCGCCATAGACGTCGGCTATCGGCGCCGGCTCGCGCGGCAGCGGCGCCGAAAAGAAGGCGCGAACCTCGGCCGGCATTTGGCGCCACACCGGACGGTCCCGGACATCCTTGAGATAAGCGACGGCATCCTCGACGATCCGATGCGACAGGGCCTGCATCTCGGCCCAGTCTGGCGGGTCGAGCGTCTCATCCATCACCGCTGCTTCCTGCAAAGTGTCCATTCGCTGCTCCCCCGCCATCATTCCTGGATCGTCGCGCGGCGCCGCCATCCGAGTGGACAGCAGCGCCGCGATTTGTCCTCAGGCGTCGAACTGGCAGCCTGGTGTGGAGCGCGACAGTGCCGTCTCCTCGGCATCCATCTCAGCCTCGATGCCGTCGAAGAGCGGGGTCGACATGTAGCGCTCGCCGGTGTCGGGCAGCATGCACAAGATCACCGAGCCAGCCGGAGCGGTGCCCGCGATCTGGCGCGCGACGGCGAAGGTGGCGCCGCCTGAAATGCCGGTGAAGATGCCTTCCTGCTGCGCCAGGGCCTTGGCCCATTTAATGCCTTCCGGGCCGGCGATCGGCACCACATCGTCATAGTAGCGCTTGTCGATCGCCTCCTGCAGCACGTTGGGGATGAAGTCCGGCGTCCAGCCCTGGATCGGATGCGGCTCGAAGGCCGGATGGCTGGCGGACGGCGCACCGCCCTGGCCACGCTCCTGCGGCTTGCCGCTGCCGATAAGCTGCGCGTTCGCCGGTTCGGCAAGCACGATGCGGACATCCGGCCGCTCGCGGCGCAGCACCCGGCCGACGCCGGCAACGGTCCCGCCGGTGCCGTAGCCGGTGACCAGCACGTCGAGGCGCGACCCTGCGAAATCGTTGATGATCTCGCGCGCCGTGGTCGCCTCGTGGATGGCGGCATTGGCTTCCGTCTCGAACTGGCGCGCCAGGAACCAGCCGTTGGCGTCGGCGAGTTCCACCGCCTTCTTGTACATCCCGAAACCCTTCTGGGCGCGCGGCGTCAGCACCACCTTGGCGCCAAGCATGCGCATCAGCTTGCGGCGCTCGATCGAGAAGCTGTCGGCCATCGTCACCACCAGCGGGTAGCCCTTCTGCGCGCAGACCATGGCAAGGCCGATACCGGTGTTGCCGCTGGTCGCCTCGACGACGGTCTGGCCCGGCTTCAGCTTGCCGCTACGCTCGCCTTCCTCGATGATGTTGAGCGCCAGCCGATCCTTCACCGAGGCCGCCGGATTGAAGAACTCGGCCTTCACATAGATGGTCGCGTGGCCGGGGCCGAGATTGTTGATACGGATGACCGGCGTGTCGCCGACGGTGTCGAGAATGCTGTCGAACAGCCGGCCGCGACCGGCAGTGGTCCTGATTTTCAACTTCTGCAACATGGGCTTTTCTCCTCGCGATCTCACGCGCCGGTTACAGACCGGCGGCTTGGGCGGCGCGGTTTCGACACCTTGCCGCGTTAGGTTGCTTGACCTGCCGCGAATGCGGCAACGGCGGCATTCCGGCATGGAATTGGGCTGCCGGATGCTTCCTGTCGTCTTTGGTGATAGAACATGGACCAACTGGTGAGCGTTGGAGAAAGCGTGGGAACATACGTGGAATC